>NZ_CAJWCF010000046.1 GCF_913020055.1 uncultured Paraglaciecola sp.
TGTGCTGGGATCATAGACCACCTCCTTATTAACTGTAATTATATACAGTATTGCAACAGTTTACAAAAACATAGCCAATCAGAATGTTAATTTTGCATAAAGAATTACCGCGCCATTATTCAGATTAGGTATCTTGCGCGGCTAAAAACTCTAGTAGTTGTTCATAGGGCATAGGTTTCGCAAACAAATACCCCTGGGCTTCATCACAACCTAATTTCAACATGTAACTAGCTTGCTCTCTCTTTTCGACACCTTCTGCAATTGTAGACAAACCGAGTTTATTACCCAGCGTTACGATAGTCTCAGCAATAAAGGCCGCTTGGCCTGGCTTAATTTCGTTAACAAAAGAACGGTCTACTTTTAAACGGTCTAGAGGTAATTGTTGTAGATAACTCATGGAAGAGAAGCCAGTACCGAAATCATCTATCGCTACTTTAACGCCAAACAATTTCAATTCTTGAAGTGCTTCAATTACTATTTGTGGCTCATCCATCACTACACTTTCAGTGATTTCTAATTCAATTCTATCTGGCTCGACACCGTATTTTATGATGATATTTTTCACCGTATCAATAAAACTTGGATCTCTAAACTGTGGCATAGAAATATTTACAGCCATTCGCAGACCTTTGTGACCCTGCTCGGATAATGCGCTCAATTTTCGACACGACTCCTCTAACACCCAAATACCAATATCGATAATCAACCCTGAATATTCAGCCAAAGGGACAAACACAACAGGCGAAACAAAACCTCCATCAGATGTTGGCCAGCGTAACAATGCTTCCATGCCTACAATTTTCTCAGTTACTAAATCGACTTGAGGCTGATACCAAAGTTGCAATTTTTTTGCTTCGAAATCCATAGCTAATTGCCTGATCATTTCCAAACGCCACGTTGTTTCCTCCTCCATCTCAGGCGCATAATATTCAAAATTTGTATTCAGATTCTTCTTCGCTTTATTTAAAGCGATATTGCTGTGTTTTAGAATGTTGATACCGGATTGTGATTTCCCATCTAACCGGTAAAAACCAAAAGAAGCAGAGAGAGGTAAAGTATGCTCTCCAGCTTTAAAAGGCGTCACAAATATTTCATTCAATGTTTGTGGATTAACAAAAAACTCTTCCCCTATTAAGCCAAAAACATCAGAACCGATGCGCCCCATTTTCACCTTATCTAAAAAATTCTCTTCGAGACGTTTAGTCACTGCCAATAATGTACTGTTTCCAGCATCTTGACCTAATCCATCATTAATATCTGCAAAATGATTGATGTCAATTAACGCCACAACTGAATTTTGACCTCTGTTTTTTGGGGTACAACAGTCATCCAGCATATTGATAAATTCACTTCGATTAGGAAGTTTAGTTAACCAATCCTTAAACGCGGCGGTACGCAGTTGATGAAATAGATTAACGTTTTCATAACCAATAGAAATACTGGACAAAAACACTTCGAGTAATTGTTGGTCAATCGTACTGATTTCTTTACCAATTTGTAAATATACCGCTGCCTCGTAACCTGAACTATTAAGGTATAAAACTGTGAACTCTTTCTCAAAAACGTGCTCTTTAAGCTGTAAACAACACCCCACAAATTTAACGATGCGAGCATTGTGAACATTCTCTAATTTTTCATTAATGTAGGGAGCAAATTCACCAGCTGCACCCAATACATAAACACCATCGTCGTCCACATCCAACACTGAACCTGCTTTTGCACAGACAACACCACCAGCTTCTAAGCCAATAAGTGAACTTATTTGGGTTACCACTCCTTCACAGAAACTCTTTACAGAATGCTCTTCCATAAGGTTTGCAGCAGAAGCTATAATTTTTTGTAAACCTAAGCGGCTTTGATTAATCGACAGTATCTGTTGGTAAGAGCGCAGAGAAGCAATAATGGTTGTGACTAATTTACTTCGGGTAAGCTCTGTTTTGGTTTTGTAGTCATTGATATCGTAATCTTTAATGACTTGTTCTTCTGGTGCATAACCCGGCTGACCAGTACGTAAAATAATGCGAGGCTCCATTATCTTCATTTCTTCACGCATTATTTTTGCAACAGTAAGACCCGCATCATCGGCTTCCATCACGACATCTAGTAAAATGATGGCGATAGATGAACCCATCTCTTCAATTATCTTTAATGCTTCAGTGCCTGAATAGGCGTGAATAAAATGCAAAGTTTTATCGTTAACGACTAAATCTGATAAAGCAAGCCTAGTAACGGAGTGAATCTCTTCATCATCATCAACGACCAATACGTTCCACACACCAGTAATATCTGGTTTGTTGGAGTGACTATCTTCTGATAAAAAAATCAGTTCATCATTTTCGTATTTGCTAGGGGTCATTTACATTCCAAAAGGGTTGAGATTCTATGGAGAGAATCAATCAAGTCTTGATTTTTATAAACATTTCACTGCAACACAACACGATATAAGCCATCAATGTGCATAACTAAATGTGAGTATTAATGAAGTTAACATTTTTATTTGCTCATGTAACATGAATTAACGCAAAATACGGGACAACAAACCCAAAATTATATCAGCGTTTTATGTTCCATGAAAATTGAGTCTACTACCTCGCATATTACAAATAAGTTAAAACTAATGCCTTCGCATAAATCAGAGACAGGGGTAAGTGTAGCCAAAGCACAATCAGAAAATAGGTTAAACAAGCAATCAAGTCAAAAACGTATTGTTAATTGGTTTTCTCAAGCAGGTGTGCAAGGGGCAAATAATGCGCTTAAAAGTTCCACTCACGATGAAAAAATCAAACGGAAAAGAGAGGTATTGGCGTATCGAAAATTGCGAAATCTTGAACTGATATTAGGCAGAGCATTAGATTTTTGTTTAGATGACGGCAAAGAAGAAGATTTAGACCCCGATTGGTTTTTTAGTTTTGTAAAAATGGCAGAGGAGATTTATTCACCTGCTATGCAAGAACTATGGGGCAAAATATTTGCAGTTGAGACCGCCAGACCAGGTAGTTTTTCTTTAAAAACCCTTGTTACATTGAAACAACTCACACAAAAGGATGCACAAATATTTCGCCATGCAGTGAATCTAACTAGCAGACGAAAAGGAGAATCCACACCTAAACTTTTGTTTGGCTACTATCAAAAATCGAGTCTTTGGTCATTCTTTAGCTCACACAAAGAGCATAGGCTCAACTTGGCTGAGTTTGGTTTAGGTTATCCTGATATTTTGTCACTAATGGATTTAGGTTTAATACACCATAGTGAGATTGAGTCTGGTGAATTACCAAATGGGGTTTCGGTAGAATGGCGTTGTGCTGGGCAATCATTAGATCTCACTGCTAAACGAACAGGTACTACATTGGTGTATTACAAATTCACCACCACCGGTGCTGAATTATGTAAATTGGTGACACGAAAACGACAGGATACTTATGTTAAATCACTCAAAACCACCATAGACAATGCTTTCACTATTATCTAGGTGGTTCTAGTAGATTAGTTGGACAACTATAGGTTAAATTCCGTCGCCAAATTCGTGCAATCCACATTCTCGTTTAAGGCCGAAGAAACGCGTATCTTGTTCGTTCATGCCTTCTTCCAACGAACGAGTACTGTGCCAATCACCAATAGACACGTAACCTTTTTCCCATAAAGGATGGTACGGCAGGTTATGTTCTTTTAAATACAAGTGAACATCTTTGTTCGACCAATCAATAATAGGATAAATCTTATATTGATTTTTCAACTTCTGCACAACGGGTAAGGTTTCTCGCATATCAGACTGACTGCGGCGTAAGCCAGCAAACCAACTTTTCACCTGCAAATCATCCAAGGCTTTTTGCATAGGCTCCACTTTATTCAGTGCGTTGTATTTTTCAATACCTTCTAAGCCTTGTTCCCACATTTTACCCATGCGCGCTTCTTGCCATGCAGACGAAACATCAGCGCGATAAACCTTAAGATTAAGCTTAAGGCGCTCTGTTAACTCATCAACAAACTGATAGGTTTCTGCAAACAAATAGCCAGTATCTGTCAGCACAACAGGGATATCTGGGCGCTGCTGCGTAACCATATGTAACATCACAGCGGCTTGCGCGCCAAAACTTGAAGACAACATAAAGTTCTGCGGAAGATTTTCTAATGCCCAAGCCACTCGTTGCATAGCAGTTTGTTTTTCCAAGGCAATATTGGTTTGCGCCAATTCGTTGCCTGAGAGAGTCATAGCTGCATTGTCAACAATGTTAGATTGAATAGCTTGGGTCATCGTAAAAGTCCTTAGCTGAGTCAATTACTGGTTTAACAACTTCAGCTCTGATAAGAAAATCACCAAAAGCTTCGTCAGCTTCACGCTCTTTTGACCAACGGCCAATTAAGCTATCTAACTCACTCATGATTTCTTTTTCATCGATATTTTCACGATACATTCTAGGAATACGTGTACCTTGACGATCACCGCCTAAATGGAAGTTGTATTTGCCTGGGCCTTTACCAACCAAACCCACTTCTGCCAACATTGCTCGGCCACAACCGTTAGGACATCCAGTAACACGATAAATGATGCTTTCATCCGACATGCCATGTTTGGCCAATACTTCTTCAATTTGTGTCACTGCATCTGGCAAATAACGCTCAGCTTCAGCCATCGCTAATGGGCATGTAGGTAAAGCTACACAGGCCATAGAGTCTTTGCGCTGCAAACTGACATCATCAGCCATAAGCCCATGCTCACGAGCCAACTTTTCAATCTGAGCTTTTTTCTCTTTGGGCACACCAGCCACAATCAAATTCTGATTGGCGGTTAGACGAAAGTCTCCTGGGTGAATTTTTGCAATTTCAGCACAGCCGGTTTTAAGTGTTTTACCTGGGTAATCTAAAATACGACCATTTTCGATAAACAAAGTAAGGTGGTGTTTGCCATCTACGCCTTCAACCCAACCGATACGATCACCACGTGAAGTAAACTCATACGATCTACTTTTAGCAAAAGTTACGCCTGAACGTTTTTCAACTTCAGCTTTGAAGTTTTCAACACCAACACGTTCTAAAGTATATTTAGTCTTGGCATTTTTGCGATTAACACGGTTACCCCAATCACGCTGAGTAGTGACTACCGCTTCGGCAACAGCCAAAGTATGCTGCAAACTGATAAAACCAAAATCATCGGCTTTACGTGGGAAAGTAGAAGTATCACCATGTGTCATGGCTAATCCTCCACCTACTAATACGTTAAAGCCAACTAGTTTTCCGTTCTCGGCGATAGCCACAAAGTTCAAGTCGTTAGCATGTACATCCACATCATTTTGCGGTGGGATAACAACCGTTGTTTTAAACTTACGTGGTAAATAGTGATTACCTAAAATAGGTTCATGATCTGTTGTTTCTGTTTTTTCACCATCCAGCCAAATTTCTGCGTAAGCACGTGTTTTAGGCAGTAAATGTTCACTCAGTTTTTTAGCCCACTCGTACGCTTCTTGATGCACTTCAGACTCAACAGGGTTAGAAGTACACAACACATTACGGTTTACATCGCCCGCAGTGGCAATAGAGTCCACGCCAACCTGATTGAGCATTTGATGCATAGGTTTAACATTAGGTTTTAACACACCATGAAACTGAAAAGTTTGACGTGTAGTTAGGCGAATACTGCCATAAATGCTTTTCTGTTCAGCAAACTTATCAATCGCCAACCATTGTTCAGTGGTGATAATACCGCCGGGCAATCTCGCCCTTAACATTACGTTTTGTAGAGGTTCTAATTTTTGCTTTGCGCGCTCAGCGCGAATGTCGCGATCATCCTGCTGATACATGCCATGAAAGCGAATAAGCTGAAAGTTATCACCAACGAATGCACCGGTTAAATCATCAGTCAAATTCTCAGCTATGGTTCCACGCAAAAAATTACTTTGTTCTTTTAGACGTTCGTTATCAGCTAATTTGCCTTCAACGATGAATTTTTTATTGTCAGTAGTCATTAGTAAACGTCCTTCTGATAGCGTTTGGCTCGGCGCAAGTCAGAAACGTATTGTTCAGCTTGCTCTTCACTTTTGGCGCCATGCTCAATCACAATTTGCACTAAGGCGTCTTGTACATCTTTAGCCATATGATTGGCGTCGCCACACACATAAAGGTGCGCGCCTTGCTCAAGCCATCTATATAGTTCTTCACCTTGCTCAAGCATGCGGTGTTGCACATAAACTTTTTCTTCTTGGTCTCGGGAAAATGCCAAGCTGACTTTGTTAACTACACCGTCTTTAACAAAACGTTGCCATTCAGTTTGATACAAGAAATCTTGAGTATAATTGGGGTTACCAAAGAACAACCAGTTTTCACCACTTGCTTCTTCTGCTTCACGTTGTTGCATAAAGGCTCTAAAAGGAGCAATACCTGTACCTGGACCAATCATGATAACGGGTACATTGCCGTCGTCCGGTAGGCGGAAGTTATCATTTGTCTCTACAAATACATTCACCTCACCGCCTTCATCTAATCGAGTAGACAAGAAACTAGATGCGCCACCTTGATGAACATGACCATGTGCGTCGTACTCAACTAAAGCAACCGTTAGGTGAACTTCATCTTCTACTTCTGCTTGGCTAGAAGCAATAGAGTAAAGCCGTGGTGTCATACCTCTCAAAGTATCAACAAATTCTTGTGCTGTGACCTTAGCTGGAAACTGACGAACAATATCGATAATTTGACGCTGGGCCAAATATTCACGCAATACTGACTTATCATCCAATAATGCATTCAGTTCAACATGGTTTGCGTATTCTGCATATTTGCTGACAAAAGTTGGATAACTTAGCGTAAGTTCTAATTTATTGACCAAAACGTCATTAAAACTATAGTTGTCATTTGACCAGTTTACCGGCGCATCATTTTCTAGCCCAAGCACTGTAATTAATTCGCCGACTAAACTTGCATCATTTTTAAACCAAACACCCAATGCATCACCTGGTCGGTATTGAATACCTGAATCTTCAAGAGATATCTCAATGTGACGAATGTCTTTAACCGAATCCCTGCCTGTGATCTTCTGACTTTCAAGCAACGTCGCGGTATAGGGGGCCTTTTTAGTATATTGCGTAGCCGCAACAGAGCCCGCACCGAGATTTAACGATGACGCCGCAGATTGCGAACTTTTTGCGCCTAACTGATCTTTTACTTGATGAGTGACTGTTTCAAACCAAGCCGTAACATCTGCATCGTAATCTACATCACAATCAACACGATCTGTAATTCGCGTTGCACCTAAATCTTGTAAACGCTTGTCAAAGTCTTTGGCTGTTTGGCAGAAAAATTCGTAGCTTGTATCACCTAAGCCCAAAACAGCAAAGTTTAAATCGTTAAGTTTTGGCGCTTTTTTTCCACCTAAGAAGCTGTGTAGTGCAACCGCATCATCTGGCGCTTCACCTTCACCATGGGTACTAACAATTACCACCACATGACTTTCTGTCTTCAGCTGCTTTTGTTTGTAATCGGCCATGCTCGAAATTTTAGATGGCACATTTAGCGCATCTAATTTGGCTTTGTATTCCTGAGCGACTGATTTTGCGTTGCCAGTTTGCGAACCATACAAAATAGTCAGTGATTTTGCAGGGCCATTATCAATTTGAGGCAATGCTGCAGGCTGACCTGTTTGTGCCAACCCGGCCAAGTAACCACTCAACCAAGTCAGTTGTTGTGGGTTGAGTGAGGCCGTAGCCTGATTTATTTGAGACCACTGGTTTTCATTTAAACCTGCGGCAAGCCCAATGGCTTGATTTATTACTGAAGACATAGAATCGCTAACCGTTATTAATACAACTATAGGTTAGCGATATAAGGACATAACCGGAAAGAATAAAAACTAATTTTTTATAACCAAATCAGATGAAATTAAAAATGCACCTCTAATCCAGCGTAAACGCCTTTAAATTCTAGATTAGAATAAATGTCATCCAAGTCATCCAACTCTAGCTCAACAGCCCGATATCCCACTTGAAAAGTCACATCTACGGCCAGATTTTCCATCAAGCTATAAGTCAGCGCAGCTTGGTAATCTGACAAGGTATGATCATCAATGTTTAAAAAGCTACCTTCGACAAAGGCACCAAAACCACTAAAAGGTATACCTATGGCTAATCTAGAGTAAACCATTGGCACCGGTCCAGAAAACTCTTCTCTAGAAAAGCTAGAGGAGTCTTCTTTTTCTGTAACCATTAAATCGCCATCAATATATTTGGCGTTGACACCCACATCAAAACTAATTAAATCGTTATCAAACAATTCGTAATACAAAATAAAGTCTGTCGCGGTTAATTGCACATCAGTGTTCAAATCTGTGTTTGCAGCATAAATTTCATCGCCAAAGCTATACTGCGAATTTAACGTAGTTTCGCCCATAGTGTTCATAATGGTGCGTTGTACTTTAATATTCGGGATCAAAGGAAGAGGGTGTTCAAACGCAACATAAAGATTTGAATTGGCTTTATCTTCAAAATTAAAATTAGCGTTAGTCCCATCACTCGAAAAACCACCTGAAGTTTGCATATTCCAACCTTGAGCGCCGGCATACAAACCAAGCAAAGTATCAGCTTGAGAAGTGAAACTCACTCCCAATACAATCATCCCTATCGATAGAGCTGTCTTTTTCATAATTTAACCTTGATTCAATAATTCACTTAATTCGATTAGAGCAGCATTTGCCCGAGAAATATAGTTCGCCATCACTAACGAATGATTAGCTAAGGTACCAAAACCACTGCCATTTAATATTATTGGACTCCACAGAGATTCTTGGGTCGCTTCGAGTTCACGAATAATTTGTTGAAGGCTAACCGTGGCATTTTTCTTCTCGAGTACCTCTGCAAAATCCACTTCCACCGCTTTCAAAAAATGTATCAATGCCCAGCTTGCACCTCTGGCTTCATAGAAATTATCATCTAACTGCCACCAGCTGGTTTTATCAGACAAGCGGATGGCGGTTGGAGTAGACTGACTAGCTTGCGCATCCCCAGCTAGACTCGTATCAATACGTTCTTGACCCACACTGGCGCTCAAACGTTGCGAGAAGCTACCTAAACGTTTTTCTATCTGCTTCAGCCAATCTCTTAAATTATCTGCTCTGGCATAGAACTGCCCCTGTTGTTGGAGGCTATCAGACAAGCTACTTCTGTAAGCATATAAATTATCAATGCCTTCTTGATACTTAGACTCAGCTGAAGGCAACAACCAACTTAAACTGTCTATATTGAACTGAGGTTGGGCTTTGGTTAAAAAAGGGTTTTCTAACGACTGACTCTGTGAACGACTAAAGTCTTGACGCATCGCTAGGGCTAGGTCTCGGGTCATCTCTAACGCACCAAACTCCCAGCTAGGCATATTGTCCATCATCACACTAGGCGGCAATACATCATTTGACAAATAGCCGCCAGACTTGTCTAGCAAGGTTTCGCTGACTTTAATTAAACTCGTTGTAATTGTATAACCCTCCACAACAGACTCATTTCTCTGACTTGCTTGCTGTTTTGCAAGTAGCTCAGGTTCAAATAAATCAGGTTCGAAACTCCAGTAAACGGCCAAAATCCAAAACAAGAAAATGATAAGTGCAACGGCGCTCAGAAGCCATTTGGGAGTAATATATTGTTTCATGTTTTTTCCTAATGATGTGAGTGAGCAGATGGCCGAGCAACGTTAGCCGTAATGACTATAGACTTGCCCTCTTTGGTCTGCAAACTGATTGTTACGGACTGACCTTCAGTCAAAGGTTTCTTTAACCCGAACAACATTATATGTAGGCCACCAGGAGAAAAATGTACACTTTCACCGGGTTGAATAACCACTTCTGACTGTTGTTGCATACTCATCATATCATTCACCATTACATGGTTATGTATTTCAGCTTTAGCTACAAAGTCGGCGAAAGCACCGATTAACACTTGGCGCTTATCTGAGTGGTTTTGAATAGAAAAATAAGCAGCCGTATTAGGAACGCCCGGGGGCAGTAATCTAACAGTAGCGTCGGTCACTTTGACATCAGCGTAAAGTACACCCGTCACTAAACTACATAACAATACAAACAATCGAAGCATAAACCACCTACAAATAATATCTATGCCGCCAATTATTCAGTAATTCTAATTAACATACCAATCTTTAAAGACAAAAGTTTGACCTAGGCCAGTGATAAAATCAGTAGGCGGGTGTTTGTTTGTCTTTGACTAAAAGAAAAATCACTAGCGTGAATAATATAATCGGCCAAAACACACTTAATCCAGCAACAAATATACCTATACCAGCGGCAATTAAAGCGAAGGCAATCGCTGCAAAAATGCTAAATGCTATGATGAATCCGACAACCACTAATATTGCCACTACACCTGTCAGTGCCAAAATTGAACTGATAGGTTCAACATCATACTCAGCAAAAGTTAAGTGTAAATCTAACCATTGCGTGGCTAAGTGGCCAAAGCTATAGGTCAATACAATCGCAATTAATACCGCCAAAATGATATTTTTGAACATAACCCACTCCTTATCTACTTGGGATCAGGAGGGTGGCAGTGATATAAGCAATCGCAGTGACCATTGGCAAAGCTATTAGACAGACAACTGCTGCAACACGAACTAACAATCTTGGAACACTCCAGTGTTTAGCTAAGCCAGCACACACACCTGAAATTTTACGATGAGTTGAATCTTTATATAATCTGTTCACATCAAAATAACGTCTCATACTTTTCTCCTTTGAATTTAAGTCTTTGTGGCTAGTGGCAATGAATGACTGCCACTAGCGAATTGACCAATCAAAACTAAGCTACCTTTTTACGTAACGCGTCTAACTCTTGCTCAATTTGACTTTCGGCTTCTAGTTGATTGAACTGCTCATTTAAACCTTGTGATTCATCTACAAAGTCATAAGCGTCTACTTGTGACTCTAAATCATCAATTCGGCGTTCATACTGCTCAAATCGGATGATCGCATCATCAATTTTGACTGAGTGAACTTTATTTTTGACTGTCATGCGCACGGCTACTGAACGCTCTCTGATAATCAACGATTTTTGTTTCGCTCTAGCTTCCACTAGTTTGTCTTGCAACTTGCCCATGTCGGCTTGTAATTTCGACAACGACTCTTCCACTACATCTTGCTCACCCGCTAAAGCTGACAATTTTTGTTGAGTGTTATGTTTTTCAACTAACGCAGCTCTGGCCAAATCTTCGCGATCCTTTTCTACTGCTAACGTCGCCTTTGCCTGCCATGCTTCTATTTGTTGTTGCAGTTTGTCCACTTGACGCTGAACTTGTTTCTTTTCTGCTAGATTAGTGGCTGCAACTGAACGCAATTCAACTAAAGTTTCTTCCATCTCTTGGATAAGTAATTTAATCACTTTTGCTGGATCTTCAGCCTTATCTAAGATGGCATTGATATTGGCTTGTACTATGTCTGACATTCTCGTAAACATACCCATTTTAGCTTCTCCGATATTATTAATGAGTTTTCCTGCTGGGCTATTCCAGCACTACTAGCACTACTACAAGTGTTGTGCCAACTTAACAAATCATTATAACCAATTGATTTATATGATATTTTAATAAATTACGAGGAACTGGTCATTTTAGTGTTTTGGGGCTAACTTAACAATTTAGTCAATTCGACTAAATTGTTAGTGAAAATCACAACTGGTATTATATATTCTGGGAATCCCCCAACTTCACGTAAAAAACGTTTGGATGATAGAACTTCCATTGCTAAATTAATTATGGCTTAGCGAGCTGGAGGTCTTTGTTAACTGATTAATGTCACAGAAAACTTGGTACAAAACGCGTAGAGCATTCAGTAATGCAATATCGGGTATTACTAGGTTATTGAGTGAAAAGCATTGACTCGACTCGTTAGACGTTAACAAAAACATGCCGATTAACAGATTAGCGACACTTTTTGGGTTTAGGTTTTTTTGACTTATTTAATCGTTGCAATGTTTATTAATCGCCTAAAGTATGAAATGGCATACTAAAAAGAAGGAACTTTCATGCTATAAATGCGTCATACAATTTCGTTCAGTGCGGTTAGTTGTAGAGGTAATAGTTATGACCGGTAAACGTTTTTTAACTTTTCTTGCCCATAGAGGCATTCCCGCCAGTTGTCTTGCTCAACGTTTGGGATGCCACCTATCATCCATAAAAAAACTTCAATCTTGTGACAAAGTTCCCCGTCACTATATCAATATGTTGATCAGTGAATTCGGAGTGTATTTAACAGGTCGAGATTTAGATCTGTTAACCGGCACCTAAACAAAAAGTAAACTCCTTTGCCATTGTGTTGAAGTCATCCAGAAAGTGATTGGGTCGCCTAGTCTCTGTGCGCCCTATATAAACTGGCACACGTAAAAGAACCTATGGGATTTACACCACTAGTTAATAAATTTCTGCTTTAATTTTTTGATATACCTGGATTTATTATTTTTTTAATTTTAGAACCACCCATTTAAAATGAATATTATTCTAATAATGCGTATACAAAACAATTAGGAAAAATGACAAAGAAACAAAAAATCGAGGAATTATTTTTTAGAGCGGGAAGAAAGAACCTATTGGCGTATAAAGTTTGCTAAGGTCATAAAAACAAAAACGGTCAATACTACAATTAGAGACCGTTTCGACAACTGATGATGTTGTTACATTTATCCAACATTGAACCTTTGCGTAAACATTCAACGAAACTATAAATCACCGCACCTGCTACGTAGGCAATCACAGGCGTTAACAACATGATAAATAAAGATATTTGATTAAACATAATCAACTCCTTATTCAGCTTGGGTGTTTGTTGCCTCTGTACTAACAGATTGAAGGTCAGTAATAGACACTTTAGCTGTGTAGCTCTTTTCTTCATTAAAGCTAACGTTGTTGGCTACCGTCAATATTGCAGAACTAAGGTTATTTGTGATTTCTTGTTGTGCCACTTCCATCGCTTGATTAACCATGCTGCTTACATATTGTTCTAACGATACGCTTTCAGCTTGTGCTGTTGAAGCGAAGGCTAAAGTAGAAGTAAGTGCGATAGCAGCGATTTTAGATTTAGAGAACATGATATTTCCTTTGGTTTAGTTAGTGATAACTGTTATTAATTTTGTGAACAGTTATTGTTTAAGTCGCAGTATCCATTGCGATAGTTGTGCCAATCATGAATATATTTTTATCTAATTGATTTATATAGATTTTTATTTTAAAAGTAAACAATCCAAATTCGAATAAATATTGTTCAGCCCTAAAATTTAGTTATTTTTACCACTGCTTTGGTCAATTTAACCAATCATCTCTGATTGGAATTGCTCCGCCTTAGACTGCGCTTCTAACAACACATCTAGTGCATCCGTTAACAGCTCAACACCTACATTTGCTTTAGTGCCGTTTTGGCTTAAGTATCTACGCCATATACGTCCACCTGGCTGGCCTTGAAACAAACCCAACATATGCCTAGCGATATGCCATGGCCTAGCGCCTTGCGCAATTTGCCTCTCAACATAAGGCAACATCGCCATCACCACTTCAGCTCGTGTTTTACTGACACAGTTGCCTTGATAAAAACGCTGGTCCACAGCAGCTAAAATGTAAGGATTACTATAAACCTCACGGCCTATCATCACACCATCCAAATGTTCAAGGTGAAGCTGAACCTCGTCTAGGGTTTTCACACCACCATTTAAACTAATATGTAAATCGGGAAATTCTTGTTTTAATTGATACACGCGGTCGTACATTAATGGTGGCACGTCACGATTTTGTTTTGGACTTAGACCTTTCAACCAGGCTTTGCGCGCATGCACAATAAAGGTTTCACAACCCGACGCCGCAACCACATCAATAAAACGGGTTAAGTCTTGGTATTCGTCCATTTCATCAATGCCGATACGTGACTTAACTGTGACCGGGATATCCACCTCTGCCTGCATACTTTTAATACAAGCCGCCACAGTTTCAGGCTCGGCCATCAAACAGGCACCAAATCTACCATTTTGCACACGATCAGAAGGGCAACCCACATTAATGTTCACTTCATCGTAACCGTACTTTTGCGCATTCACTGCACAGCGCGCCATATCAGTAGGGTCAGAACCACCTAACTGCAACGCTACAGGATGTTCTTCTTGGTTAAACGCAAGATAGTCGCCTTTACCAAAAATGATCGCCCCAGTGGTGACCATCTCCGTATATAAAAGCGCGTGTTGAGAAATCTGCCTAAGGAAATACCGACAATGCTTATCTGTCCAATCCAGCATTGGCGCCACAGAAATAGTGCGATTGATTGGTTTACCCATATTTTGCCTCGCCAATGTGAAATTTAGGGCGCGCATTCTAGCTGATTTCGCTTACTAGCACTAGTGAAGCTTATTTAACCAAGTTCGGGGGAATCAGAGTAAGCGTAGAAGTTCATTACCTTTATTAACAAATATACTTAGAGGCTCTTTCACGACTGTCTTTGTTTAATTATTTTTATACCACTCATCAAACCACTTTTTGAAAACGATACCAATTATTAATAAGAAAAAAGTAATAATCATAGATTCAGCGAGTGAGTGAGTGATTAATAAATCAGTACTATCTATTAAAATCACAAAACCTAACAATATAAATATATAAACACTCCAAAACAATTTGTTTTTCTTATTCACATTTAACCTCATATCACAGAACAATATTATAATTGAAATTAGCCTATTCTCGTTATTGAATAAGTAAGATACTGAGTTTGGATAACTCTTTAGCCTATATTGGCTAAAGAGTTACAAATATTTTTAATTATCCTTTTTATCATTTAACGCATCGTAGAGCTCTTCACCGATATAGTTACCTAAACCTGTTGCGTTTGTAACAGCATAAGCTCCAGCCCCTATAGCAAACAAAGCAGAACCGACTGCAAATGCGGTCATACCTACACTAATGCCTGTAATTGTTAATCCCGCTATAATAAGCGAATCATCGCCACCATTCACTTCTGCCATTTCATTTCTATTCAATTCACGCATATTGTTATACTCCATGATTCGACATATAGTCGAATTAGTTAATTGCCCTCCACTTAAATGAGGGGCGGTTAATAAGCTGGCTTTAGTTGTTCTCGCTAAAGTGTGACTAAAGTCAGCTTCTCTATTTTCTCTAGCGTTTTAAAAACACATAAGAAAAATGCTTTGCTACAGAATATCTATTTCATTCTACCTATCGAGCCTAAACCCTCTATCCATTTGCTCGAATATAAGTCCATGGTAAGGGCTAAATTTGGATAAGTAACCTGTACCTTAGTACGGTTTTTTATGCATTTTTGATATAAGGAAATAACAGGCGGCAGAGTGGGAAATATGTGGATTTACATAGCAACGGAACTAATGAAGGTTTTTCGACTTATCAACTCAGCTTATTCCGCCAACTGACTAACAAAATAAATTCTAAGCAAATGTAATTGGTCATAACTGACTTGTTCATTAAGACTGTCGTAAACGGGTTTTAGCCGTTCGTGAGAATGTTCTGCAAAGGCAGTTAAAGCCGCATCAATTTGAACCTGATCCAAAGCTGATTGCTCTAAAAGAAGTGTAGGTTGTGCAAACTTATGTCCATCTTGCACATAGCGGTATAGGTGATTGATGATTGTGCCGTCTTTTACTTTAAATTGTGCCGCTAAAGACGAGATAGATTGCCCTTGTTGATAGGCGCTCACTATTTCTGCACTTCGACTATTGGAACTAGTGCTGCTAGTTTTACTGACTGTAGCTTTGCTAGCCGTTTGGGCATTGGCTACTTCTTGAATATTGTTTTGTTGGCAGTAGTCGCCAATAAGCGCAAGGAAATGCTCACCGTATTTGTCTAGTTTGGCTTGCCCAACACCATGAATACGTAACAAGTTCTCTTCAGTGTGGGGGAAGTAATACGCCATTTCGTTGAGCGTACGATCGGAAAAGATAGCGTAGGGAGGTAAGTTTGCTTCATCGGCTAAACGTTTACGATCCGCCTTTAATATCGCCACTAATTGCTGATCACCTGGGTTAGACAGCACCTTAGATGTATGGCTACTGGCCGCAACAGGTTGCTGCAACAAAGCAAAAAATGGCACTTTACCTTTTAACACGTCGCCGGCTTTTTGCGTGAGTTTCAAGCCGCCGTATTGCTCCTCTTGCTTAAGCAATCCTTTTTGGATCAATTGCCGAGCTAAGGTCATCCACTGTTTTTTATTGTACTCATTACCAATGTTGTAAGTGGTGAGTAAATTATGCTGGTTTTGTAATACTTTTTCGGCACTGGAGCCGCGCAATACATCAATAACATGACTTGCACCAAAACGTTGCCCAGTACGATGCACACAAGACAAAAACTTTTGCGCGGGTACGGTTAAATCAGATTTTTCTTTGCTTTCACTGGTGCAATTGTCACAATTAGCGCAGTTTTCTTTGGCTGATTTTTCGCCAAAATAATCCAGCAATGGCGTGCGCCTGCAGTCTTCGGCTTCAGCCAAGGCTAACATTTGATTAAGGTGCACATTAGCCAAGCGTTTTTCTTGCTCGTTGCTCATTTGTTCGATGAAAAAACGAATTTTACCTGTGTCGCCGTAACCAAATAACAGCAAACAATCGGCGTCTAAACCGTCTCGTCCCGCTCGTCCAATTTGTTGGTAATACCCCTCAATGTTTTTGGGTAGGTCGTAATGCAACACATAACGCACATCAGGTTTGTTTATACCCATACCAAAAGCAATAGTCGCCACTATGATGTTGACGTCATCACGGATAAAACGTTCTTGATAATCGCTGCGTTTAATACTGCTTAACCCCGCATGATAAGGCAAGGCTGAAAATCCATCTTGTTGTAGCTTGGCAGTCAGTTCATCTACACCTGAACGAGACTGGCAATATATGATCCCCGACTGTTCTGGGTGTTGTTCTATAAATTGTTTACTTTGCTGATAAGGATTGTCTTTAGGCACAACACCGATAAACAAATTAGGCCGATCAAAACTAGAAATGTATTCGCTACTGTCAGCTATATTGAGTTGGCGCTTAATGTCTTCTCGCACTCTGGGCGTTGCAGTCGCCGTTAAGGCGATACATACAGCGTTAGGGAAACACTCAATAAGACGATTAAGTTGACGATAGTCGGGGCGAAAGTCGTGACCCCATTCAGAAATACAGTGCGCTTCATCTATGGCTATACAAGCCACATCACAATTTGTTAATAGATCTAAAATATTATTTTGTAGTGCCGTTTCAGGAGCCAAAAACAACAATTTAATCTGTTGCTGTTTAATGGCATCTAAGTTGTCTTGATAATCATTGTCTGAAAGTGAGCTATTTAACACGCAAGCTGGGATCGCCAACTCATTCAACTGTCTAACTTGGTCTTGCATCAATGAAATAAGTGGCGAGATTACAATAGTTAAGCCATCAAAAACGGTACCCGGGATCTGATAACACAAAGATTTACCACCACCGGTTGGCATAATAGCTAGAGTGTTTTTCTTGTGTAATACGTTGCTGATTATCGCTTCTTGCGACTCTCGAAACTGATCAAAACCAAATACGCTTTTAAGAATACTGTTCGCTTGATTAATCATTGCAGTTCTTCCTTGCTGATCTCAAATATCTATGATGTAGCGGTGCATGTAGAACTGAACCTAAAAAAATAGCCACCATCGATGAAAAATGGTGGCTATTAAGTTAATACATTCAGATTAACTAAAGTGGCTTACCCTCTTCATCAAGCTCAACAATATTCTCAAACATAGGTTTAAGACTATCCATAACTTTAGCTTTATCACCCACCACTACAGTAATCATCTCGTCAAGTTTAAGATGTTTGGCGGCCAATCCACTCAGTTCTTCTAAACTCACATTTTCCAAAATCTGATTTTGCTCATCTACAAAACCTTTATCTAAATTATAGGTCATGATTTCTGATAAGAAACTCAGCTTCTGCCTTGGTGTTTCATAGTTGCGCGCATCACGTTGCCCAATGGCACTTTTCACAAACTCCAGTTCTTTTACTGTCAGACCTTTTTCACCAAAGGCAGAAATTTCGTTTCTAAACTGCACTATTGAATCCGCGGTGGTGTCAGCACGAACACCCGCTTGCGCTCGATAGAAGCCGTAAAAATCATTTCCATAAAAGAAGGAGCGAGCGCCATAGGTGTATCCCTTATCTTCTCTAAGATTAAGATTGATCCTACTGTTAAAAGCTCCACCCAAATTATAATTCATCAAATCTGATCGGTAATACTCACCAACCGAGTCATAGTTAAGAGCGCGTTTACCAATACGTATTTCAGACTGCGCCGCTTCTGGCTTATCGATAAAATATAAGGTACCTGCTTGCAACTCTGGGAAGGGTTTAAGTGCCGGCATTGGACTGCTTTTACCTTGCCAAACATCCAAGGTTTTAAGCGTTTTGCTAATCTCTTTTTCAGCCAAGTTACTGACCACTATAAGGTCGGCATTTGAAGGACCATAATTAGCACTATAGAATTCAGAGACATCCTTTAAAGTAAGTTTTTGTAAAGTAGAAATAGTACCGTTGTTAGCATGAGCGAAACTATTATCACTGCCAAAAACTAACTTACTAAAGATTTCTGTTGCAGTAGTAGCAGCATTTTTCTTCGCTGTTTTAAGGCCTTCTATTTGTTGTTTTTGTAGACGTATAAAATCAGCTTCATCAAATTTTGGCTGGGTTAGCTGCTCTATTGCTACAGCCAGAGTCTCATCCAAGTTTTTAGTCAGAGTGCGAATGTTGATGCTGGTAAACTTATTGTCGGCAGAAAAATAAACCGTTGAACCCAATTTTTGTAATTGATTAGATAAGTCTTCAGCAGTTGATTTTTTAGTTGCTTCACCGACCATTGCAGCTGTTAGTGAGGCGAGACCAAGCTTATCAATCGGCTCTCTGGTTTGCCCTGCTGGGATACGCAAGCGAATAGTGGTGGTCGGCACTTCATCATTTACTGTGCCTAAAATTTTAATGCCTGTTTTAGTGGTTAGTTTATAGATGTCTGGGGCTCTAACACTAGGGTTTTTACCTGATGCAGGAACCATAGAGCGATCGAAATCTGATGTGCCTGGGCGCAGAGCAATTGAGTCATCTTCAATACTATCTGGAATAGTTCTCTCGTAACGCTGCCAAGTGTCTGTCTTGGCGATTTTATCACCTTGCCCTTTAGGCACTATGCTCATGATTACGGCATGCTTATCTTTAATATATTTTTTATAGACTCGCATTACATCGTCTTGGCTGACGTTTTCATAACGCGCTACATCTTCACCAATGGCATTAGGATTGTTTCGATAGGTTTCATAGGCAGCAAGTTGACTGACTTTTCCAGATACGCTTTCTAGCCCGTAAACCATACCTGATACAATACCAGCCTTAACGCGCTGTATATCACCATCGGTCGCCCCGCCTTTACTTTCGAATTCATCCAGTGAAGCGCGAATAATAACTTCTAACTCAGACAAACTGTTACCAGGCGTTGGCAATGCCAGTAACGTAAACTGACAACTTAACTCCCCACATCCATGATTTGCATTAGCTTGAACAGCTTTGCCGTTCTTCACCATGTTTTTATATAACAGTGACGTCTTGCCACTACCTAGGATAGACATAAGCACATCGAGTGGTGCTTCATCTGGGTGATTGGCATGCACAGTTGGGAAAGACATATACACTAAAGGCAATGAGACGTTATCTTGCATAGAAATATAACGATCTTGATCCAAGGTGACCTCAGTATACTCAGGCTTAACCACTTCAGGGCCCCGAGGAATACCACCAAAATATTTTTTCACCCAAGCCAATGTTTGCGCTTGATCCATGTCGCCACCTATTGTTAACGTGGCGTTATTTGGACCATACCAACGCAAGAAGAACTTTTTCAAGTCGTTCAAGTCTGCACGATTTAAATCTTCTATATAACCAATAGTCGACCAAGAGTATGGGTGACCTTCAGGGAATAAAGCTTCACCAACCCTTTCTCGAAGTAGACCATAAGGACGATTATCATAATTTTGGCCGCGCTCATTTTTGACAGTTTCACGCTGATTTTCGAATTTTTCTATAGTCACTGCGTCGAGGAAAAACCCCATTCGATCCGCTTCTAACCAAAGCATTCGCTCTAATTGATTAGAAGGAACAGTTTCATAATAATTAGTACGGTCGGTGTTGGTAGAACCATTAAGTGTGCCGCCAGACTCGGTGATCAAACCGAAATGTTGTTCGTCCGCCACATTTTCCGAACCTTGAAACATCATGTGTTCGAAGAAGTGAGCAAAGCCTGACTTACCAGGCTCTTCACGACCAGAACCTACATGGTAAGTAATGTCTACGTGCACCAAAGGGTCAGAGTTATCAGGATGTAAAACAACAGTTAGTCCATTATCGAGCTGATATTTAGTGAAAGGAATAACAATCTCATCAGCCTTTTTAGTCACAGAGGCAATTTTTGTAAATCCCTCAGGCACAACACTCGACTGCACTTGGTCGGTATCGGCTTGACTAACTTTTTGTTGGCGATCTTTAACATCACAGGCCGCAAGGCTAAACATAGCTGCCATTCCTGCAACTAGAAGAATTTGTTTTTTCATAAAATTATTCACCATTATTGGAGACAAATAAACATATTGGGGTTGGCGATAATACACATTTTGCCGATGAAAATCTCGGACAGACGGTGAAAAGGCAATGCCTGTCTTTACCCATACACAATGGAAAACAATAACTACTACATCTCATACATGTTTTTAGTTTAAACTTGTGGCAGATTTAAAGTAGTAGTGACGTTTTACAGCATGTTTTCAACGATTTTTTCCCCATTGTTTGGTGCCATATCGGCATTTTGTTATTTTATTAACACCATTTTTTGGCTAATTCCCATTTTAATTTGTTCATTTCTCAAGTTAATTCCCATTAAAATATGGCAAACATTTATGTCTTATTTGTTAGATGGTTGTGCAACAAATTGGATATCGGTCAACAGTGCAAATCAGAATTTATTTAGTCGTACTAAATTTGAAGCCACAGGGCTGGAAGGACTAAGTAAAAGAGATTGGTATTTGGTCATATCAAACCACCGCTCTTGGGTTGATATATTAGTGTTACAACGGGTTTTTAATCACAAAATTCCTTTTCTAAAATTTTTCCTCAAAAAAGAACTCATTTGGGTACCTTTTCTTGGTTTAGCTTGGTGGGCATTAGATTTTCCCTTTATGCATAGATACAGCAAAGCGTTATTGGCCAAACATCCCCACTTAAAAGGTAAAGATTTAGAAAATACCCGTAAGGCTTGCGAAAAGTTTACGTTCAAACCCGTCAGTATCATGAATTTTGTAGAAGGTACGCGGTTAACTGAACAAAAACGGATACGCCAAGGGGAAAAATTTCAACACTTACTAAAACCTAAAGCGGGCGGTATGGCTTTTGTTTTAGGGGCCATGGGACAGCAGCTTCATAAATTACTCGATGTCACTATCCATTACCCTGAAGGAACACCTACTTTCTGGGACTTTGCCTGTGGCAAAGTCAACAAAGTACAAGTGCAGATTAAAGTGTTATCTATCCAAGATTTATTAAACAGTGATGTTTATGGCGATGATTACTTCGATGACCATACACAAAGAGTTAAATTTCAACGTTGGTTAACGGAATTATGGCAGCAAAAAGACCAAGAGTTGCAAGCACTTTTGGCAGAGAAGTCGCAAGATGTTTAGTATTTTTCCACGTTTTATTGTGTTCCCAATACACTTAACCTTGCAGATGATAAGTCTAGCGTTTTGGGCAATTTCTATCACGTTGTTTGGTTTAGTGAAGTTTATTCTACCTTTCTCCTTTATCACTAAACCTACCAATGTCATATTGAATTTCATGATGTGCGCTTTTGGAATTTGCAGTGTTAGTTTAATAAAATGTATGAATAAAGTGGAATTAGACTATGCGATTGAAGGTGAACTGAGCAAAAACGAGTGGTATCTAATAGTAGCGAATCACCTAAGTTGGTTAGATATTATTTTGTTAACCGATTTTGCCGCTGGCAAAATTCCCGCACCGAAATTTTTTCTTAAAAAAGAATTAATTTGGCTACCTTTTGTAGGGCTTGGAGCATGGGCATTAGACATGCCGTTTATGCAGCGATATAACAAAGCGTTTTTGCAAAAAAATCCCCATTTAGAAGGTAAAGACATTGCCACCACCAAAAAGTCTTGTGAAAAATTTCGCCAGTTGCCTACTACAGTCATCAATTTTGTCGAAGGCAATCGTTTTACCCCAGAAAAGCAACAATTAAAACAAAGCGCATTTATAAACCTTTTACCTCCTAAAGCAGGAGGCATTGCATTTACGTTAGCAACTATGGGTGAGTTATTCACTAGTGTTCTGGATATTACAATAATATATCCTGAGACAAACGGTAGTCCTATGATGGCAATGTTAAATGGCCGGCTAAAAAAGGTTATTATCCGAGTGAATGTACATCCAGTTACTGATGAAATTGTTGGTGATTATTTTAAAGATGAAAAATTTAAACTCGGTTTTCAAGAGTGGTTAAATTCGATTTGGCAAAACAAAGATAAACTTATTACCGAATTAAAAGGGACTAAATAAGTGCAAGAAACTCACTACATTTCAGAAAATTTAATATCACTATTAGCGTATTTTGGTATTCAAGTTACGCCTCAGAGCTGGGCATTTCAAATAACGGCTTTGGCTGGAATTTTCACCATCGCTTGGCTGAGTAATTGGATAACCAAAAGTTTACTCAATAGCCGCGTACGAAAACTTGTTTTAAAGAGCAAAAACCAATTTGACGACGAGTTACATCAACATGGTTTTTTCAAACGTATCGGGCATATTGTACCAGCTGTTTTTATTTATTTACTTAGCCAATTGCTCATTGAAAACCCAGCATTGCTGGCATTCTTGCAAAAATCAGCAGTCATCTATGTGCTTATTTCTGCTGTCATGGCAATCAGTGCGCTGTTGAATACCATCGAGGACACGTATAACGCCTCAAATTTGGCTAAAAAAGCCCCCATTACTGGTTTCATTCAAGTCGCTAAATTATTTATCGTCATCATTGCCGGCTTATTGATCATTTCTAACTTAATGGACAAATCACCACTATTGCTGCTATCAGGGTTAGGTGCAGTTACCGCCATTCTGTTGTTATTATTCCGAGATACTATTTTAGGTTTTGTTGCCGGTATTCAGATAGCTGCAAATCGAATGGTTAACACCGGAGATTGGATAGAAATGCCCAAATATGGGGCTGATGGTGACGTATTGCAGGTAGGCTTAACGACCGTGAAAGTGCAAAATTGGGATAAAACAATCTCGACCATCCCCACTTATGCGCTTATTTCAGAGCCGGTGAAAAATTGGCGAGGCATGAGCGAAAGTGGTGGCCGTCGTATTAAGCGCTCTTTGAATATCGATATCCAAAGCATACGTTTTTGTGATCAGGATATGCTGGATGAATTTTCCAAAATTCGCTATATAAAAAGCTATATTCAAGCCAAACTCGAAAAACTACAGCGTTTTCATAATGAGCAAAAAATCGATAGCACAGATTTAGTTAACAGCCGCAGGCTTACCAACATTGGCACATTGCGAGCGTATATGCAGGCGTACTTAGAAAACCACCCTGATATTAACCAAGACATGACTTTAATGGTGCGCCAAAGACCACCTACAGAACTTGGAGTTCCTCTAGAAATTTATTGTTTTTGTGCGGATAAAAACTGGGTTAATTATGAAGGGATCCAAAGCGATATTTTTGATCACTTGCTTGCGATACTGCCAGCATTTAGATTAAGAGCTTACCAACGTGTTAGTGATAAGCCCTAATTTCTTACATCAGTCTAATACTAAACAGTCGCCAAAGCGTATAAAAACACTACGAATAAGACCAACGCTGACGCGCCAAAAAAGCCATATTCCACCTTAGACTGCATAACGTTCACACCTTCTGGTGTAGGTAAAAAGCTCATAATAATGCTGCTAGTACCTAAAACAAAGGTGATTAATGTAAAACCAAACAAAATGGGTTCGAGCCAATTACTCATCAGTCAATTCCTACGTATTCCAAATTATGGACATTATGCACCAAAAACCCAGAATGCCAAAAGACATAAAAGGAAATTTATATTGGCATAAAATCTCACTTATTAGCGATATTCACTAACTTCAGCTTTAACATCGATTGAACTGAGCATATATAAATCATATCTAACTGTTTTTTATAGGTTTTTATTTCTGGCCTAGGCTTTGCTCTATAAAATGAGTCAACCATTATTAATCAGCTAGGAGAATTTTATGCGTACAGTAATATTTGCAGGAGCGTTAGCTTGTTGCTCACTTCCAGTTATTGCTAATCAGTGTAACGTCGAACTCAACGGCAACATGCAATTAGAAAACAACGTATTAGCAGTCAAGTTAGACAACGATACCCGCCTTACCATAGATCAAGATAAAATCTTGTATGTTGATGGCATTGCTTTAACGCTAGATACCCAACAACAAAGTTGGGTGGACAACTATTATGATGGAATCAACCTAGCTGCACCTCAAGCAGCAGCTATAGCCACCGATGCTGTCGCGTTGGCAAGTACCGCACTAAATGAGGTATTTACCGAACTACTAGGTTCAGATAATACTGCCTTAGAGGACTTGTCAGAAAAATTACGCAACCTTGATCAGCAAATTCAATATAATTTTTATGCGGACAATGGTGACATTCGTTTACACTCCGAATCGTTTGAAAATGGTGAGTTTTTTGGCGAACAATGGGAAGCTCAATTTGAAGACGCTATCGAAGATTTAGTCACGGATTCAATTGGCCACCTAATGGTTGCTATAGGTACTCAGCTCATTTTTAGTGGTGGAGACATGACTGAATTCGAACAAAAAATGGAACGTTTTGGCGAACAGATGGAACAAAAAGTAGAATATCAAGCTGAAGCACTTGAAGACAAAGCAGAAGAGTTATGCGCTACTTTGGCCAGAGTCGACGTAGCTGAAAACTATTTACAAATGAACATCAAACAACTTTCCAAGCTTGATGTCATTCACGTAAGCGAACAATATGATGCTATGTAATAATTTAGGCTAAGTCACCTAGTAGGATGAAAAATAATAGTGAAAATAGCAATTGTTGGTTGCGGCTGGTTAGGCTTGCCACTAGGTCTTAGTCTACAAAAAAGTGGTCACAGTATTGTGGCTACTCGCCGTTCTGAAACTGGTTGCTCACAGCTAAATTCACTAGGATTCACCGCTGTCCAGTTCGAATTAGGAGCGACACTTAGCCAGAAAAAATTCACTCCTATTTTTAGTTCTGACTTACTGATTTTAAATATTCCAGTCGGTCGAAAAACACTATCTTCTGAAACATTCAGCATCAATATGCATGACTTATTAAAGCAAGCTGCCAAAAGTAGTATTAAGCAGGTTATCTTTATCAGTACTACATCTGTGTATGGTGAGCAAAACGCAGTCGTTACAGAAAAAAGTCCAACTCATCCAAGCTCTGAATCGGGCCAAATTAACTTGCTGGTAGAACAAAAGGTACAACGCTATTTCGCTAGTCAAGCCAGCATACTTAGACTTTCTGGACTAGTGGGTGAGGACAGGCACCCAGTAAACTACCTAGCAGCAAAAACCGAATTAGCCGCACCAAATAAAATAGTTAATTTAGTGCATCAATATGATGTTATTCAAAGCATTGAATCTGTTATCAAAAACAAGGTTTGGGGGCATACTTTAGTGATATGTTCAACAGAACACCCGACTAGGCACGAATATTATACCTGGGCGGCAGAACAACTCAGTTTAATACCTCCCTCGTTCATCGAACAGCAAGCACCGACAAACGGCAAGTTAATCGATGGGAGAGACAGCTTAAGTTTATTAGGCATAAACCTTAAATATCCTAGCCCTTACGATATGTTATCGAGATAATGAACCTGCCTAGACAAATTACTAACAATCAAACCAAAACAAAAAAGCCAAACTTTTGAGGTTTGGCTTTATGACAGTTTTGGTGCACTAGGTCTTAACCGATCAATGCAGTTCCAAAATATTTCAACGCTACTGTGTTAATGAACACCAACAACAAAATAACAGGAATAAAAGTACCTACGGAAAAATCAACATAACGTTCAAACCAGCTATGTTCATAACTAGGTGAACCTTCATCGAGCTCTTTATTGAAATTTTCCTTCTTCCAACGGTAGATAACAAAAATACATATTAATAGACCATTGAGAGGCAAAATAGTGTCGTAAAACACATCAATTATCACGTCAAAGAATGACTTAGACTGCCCGGCATAACTTATAAAACCAGTAAAGAAATCAACCATTCCGAATGAAGTTGCAGCCATTAACGAGAAAATGACTAATAGTAGCCCCATCCAACCAAGTGCCTTGCGTCGGCTGAATTTTTTCTCATCCATCAAGGCCGCTACTGGCACTTCGAATATAGACACAATCGAGGTAATCGCAGCAAAAAACACTAACAAAAAGAAGAAGCTAGCAATGGCGCTGGCTCCCACATAACCAATAGTGGTTTGTAATGCTAAAAATATTTTAGGTAAAAACGTAAATATCATACCAACTGATGAGTCGCTTAGATCATTGGTGTTAATATCAGGATTAAAGGAAAATACAGCCGGTAGAATCAATAAACCAGCGATAAAGGCCACTGCAGTATCGAGTAGTGCTACCATTTTTGCAGAACCAGGTACGTCGGCCTTTTTATCCAGATACGAACCGTAGGTGATCATGATCCCCATACCCAAAGATAATGAAAAGAACGCCTGAGATAACGCACCATTGACCACAGATGCATTAATCTTACTGAAATCTGGGATCACATAATACTTCACACCTTCAAAAGCATTATCCAGTGTCAGTACAAAAATGACTAAAGCCACCAGCATGACAAACAGGGTGGGCATCATAAATTTAGCTGCTTTTTCAATCCCTTGGCTTACTCCGCCTTGCAAGATCAAATAAATAACAGCCAAAACCCCAACCATGTAATAAAACAAGTCGTAACCATTGATAAAGGAACCAAACGTATCAGGAGCGGCCAGCATGTCTAAGTTACCGGTTATGGAGTGAAACAAATAACCGAATATCCAAACAGTGATAACCAAGTAAAAAACTGCGATCATGAAGGGCGTAATAATCGAAAGCCAACCAGCTAACTTCCAGCCTTTATGGCCGTCTGTCAAAGATGAATAAGCACCGAGTGGGTCTTTACGGCTATGTCTACCTACAGACATTTCAGCCAACATCACAGGCAAACAAATAAAAGCTACAAAAAGGGCATAAATTAATAAGAATGCGCCACCACCATTTTTAGTAGCCGCAACAGGGAAACCTACCATATTACCGATACCCACAGCCGAACCAGCTGCAGCTAGAATAAAACCTAAACGAGAACCAAACTGTTCGCGAGGTGCGCTCATAACCTATCCTTTATTATTTTTATAATTCTTACAGATGTTACCAGCAGAGATCCATAAAGTCTTTTATGTTGGCAATTCAAGCACTACAAAAATCACAAAAAATGTTTACAGCTTATTACCATGGGATGTCGTTACCTTGCCAATCAATGTAATGGGGCCCGTTTTCAGCGCTAAGACTAGGGATAATTTTAAGTAACTGGGTGACTGTAAAATTAGCAGTAAATAATTTTCCTGTTGGCACTTTCGACTGAAACGGCTTGGACAGCTCTGTTTCAACTGTGCCTGGGTGGTAACTAATTAAGCTAATATTTTTGGCACGTCTTTGACATTCAATTTGAGCACACTTTATCATCATATTAAGTGCAGCTTTACTGGCTCGATAGCCATACCAACCACCTAATTGATTATCACTAATGCTGCCAACTCTGGCACTAAAAAAAACTAATTTTGCAGGTTCAGTGCCCTTAAGTATCGATTCAACATGTTTTAACCATATAGCTGGTAATATGGCATTTGTTTTGAAGTAAAAACTTAGTTGGTCTTGCTGTATATCCTCCAAACGTTTTTCAGGCATAATTCGTTGGTTATCAGCATCCGTAGCATGTAGAGCACCGATGCAACAAACCACTAAAGTAAACTGACCATTATCTTGCTTAAGCTGTTGGCAATATTGAGCAACTAGGCTTGCATTTTCAGAGTCCAAACTATGATACTGAACACCATTTACAGGTGATGCTGCAGAAGTACGGGATACCGCATACACCTTTTCATATTCACCTGATTCATATAATTGCTTAACCAAGGCTTTTCCTATGCCTCCAGAGGCACCTATTACCAATGCATTGCCTTTATACATCAATTTTTTCACCTTTAGCTTCACAGGGAACACAACGTTTCTTACCCGTTAGAAGATAAGAAATACGGTAGCGATGTTTAGCAAATACATTATATGCAATATCGGCAAACCAACTGATGACCGGCCATCGTAACGGCGCATATACCCAACCTTTACCGACCAATTTCCAAGCTAAATATGTCACATCTAATCCACTGATAAGACGTCCATCCTGCAAATAACCATGAATACGAGCGTTCAAAGATTGCCAATCTAAGTGAGGATAACGAGCGGAAAAAGAGGGATGCTGAATATCAACAAAAGAAAGATTTTGATGTTTATCTAGCTGTTTTAACTTGTCCATTTCCATTAAACATAATGGGCAGTAACTATCATAAAAAATAGTCAGAGGAGAATTTTGAATCATTTGATACGCACTATTATTCAAACTATATAATATCTACGTCTTTAAATGCGTTATGGATTACAGTTTGAGCAATTGCCCTCTCTTTTTTATTAAGAAGTCCCGCTCTATACTATTTTTACTCAAACTAATTGCCTTACTAATTGAAGAAATAGCCCGTTCAGTCAAATTCAAACGACTTTCTAACTCTCCGCGTGCTGCATAATAAGGCTGATATTGATTAAGCTCATTTTTCAGCGTGACAACCTCTTCATAAGCTTGCTTAAGTAACCCTCCATTTGCCTTAGCAATGGCAAGGTTAAGCGCAACAACAGGAGAAGGGTGCAAATGAAACAAACTCATATATAACAACTGAATTTGTGCCCAATCGGTAGTTTCCCAACTTTTTGCCCTTGAATGTAAACCACTAATGGCAGCTTGAATCTGATAGGGACCACGCTGTTTATACTCTAAAGCTTTATGAATAAAAACATCCGCTTGCTCTATTTTATCCTGATCCCATAAAGTTCTATTTTGCTGTTCTAGGGTTATATAAGGATCGGTAGCTGAGCTGCGAGACAATCGACGTGCATCATGAAATAACATCAAAGCAGCTAAACCAAATACTTCAGCGTTGGGTACCAGCTTTACCATCAACAAACTTAACCTAATGGCTTCGTTGGCCAAATCTTGCCTGTTTAAAGTTTGACCTTCATAAGCAGAATACGATTCATTATAAATAAGATAAATCACTTTCAACACTGATGGCAGTCTAATGCTGAGTTGCTTAGCGTTAGGAACATCATAGCTGATACCGGCATCCCTTATCTTCTTCTTTGCCCGAGTGATGCGCTGCCCTACCGCGACTTCTGACAATAGATAGGCACGGGCAATTTCTCTCACACTTAAGCCACACAAAGTTCGCAACGTAAGTGCTACTTGCGCCGCTTCACTTAGCGCTGGATGGCAACAGATAAAGATTAGCCTTAACCTTTCATCGGGCACCTCATAGTCTGTTTCTAAGTCAGTGTCGTCTTGTACGTAAAGAGATTGCTCAATTAACTGTAAGGTATTTGGATTCTGCTGGGAGCTCTGTTGCCGTAATTTGTCGATTAATTTACGCTTCGCAACTAAGTGTAACCAAGCGACAGTATTTTCAGGTACTCCTTGAACAAGCCATTTCTTACTGGCTTGTTCGCAGGCGTCTTGCAGTGCATCTTCGGCCAACTGCAAGTCTCGTGATAAATACATTAAAGACGCTAAAACCTGACCGGATTGAGCACGAAAAATTCGTGCTAGATTATCCATTGTCAAAATGTTCTGACTTTTTGACTCATATTATTGATCAAAAACCATCACGGGCCTGACTTCAATGGTGCCATAACGGGCACTGGGGATTTTTGCTGCCCATTCCAGCGCCTCATCAAGATTTTTACACTCAAATAAATAATACCCACCAAGCTGTTCTTTTGTTTCAGCAAAAGGCCCGTCAGTTAATTCAGATTTTGAATTTCGCACTCTTACAGAAGTAGCAGTACTAACAGCCTCTAACGCATTGCCTCCTAATAAAATCCCAGCCTTTTCTGCTTGTTCATCAAACGCTTGATATTGGGCTATCAAAGTCTCCAAATCGACGTCATCTTGCTCTTCACCAGCATAAATCAAAGCTAAAAATTGCATGTTTATTCTGCCTATTAAATGAATATAGTTAAGAAACAATAGATGTTTCTCACCGTAACATCGAACTAGCACATCGCATTCAGACATAATTTAGTAAAATTTTTCAATTTTCTGCTTTGAATTGTAATTTGGCGAAGGCCACATTGGCACATTTGTAGAAATGTTTGAGGAAAACGGCAATGGGAATAATCTACTTGCTCAAACTACACAGAAGTAAACATTTAGTTTTTTACAACAGAAAAAACATAGGATTCAAACCCAGTACCTATTGATAATGGTTCGAACTAATCAAACCATTTTGATTGGATAGGCAAACTAAACAACAACGGTGCAAACATTTGATAGTTTTCGCGATTTTGCGAACATTTCACGTTATTTAAATACACTGCTTTCCATGGATCATTAATTAGCCATAAGGTCTCATCAACCACAGCCACACCTTCTATAGAGGCATTGTCCATCGCTTCGTAGTTTTCACATCCTTCACTGCTAGTTTGAATTTCTGCAAAAAAATCTACCGGTAAAATGACCGTTTCTTTTTGGCCAGATAAATCGACTACCCATAATGTTTCGTCATTTCTGGCAGCCACTAGCAAAAATTCTCGGTTATCAGGCGTTTGATAATAGTCCATACCGTTAATGGGGTGATTGCCACTTTCAAAAGTCGGTAGTTTGAGTGCAAATGTTTTTACAGCTGCATATTCATCTGAATGCCAAAATTCGTTGTTCATTTGTAGAGAAAAAATTCTAGCTTGTTTATTACTGTCTTTTTCAATACCTAGATACAAAGTCCGGTCCTGACCAAATGCTAAGGCTTCAACGCCATCATTAGGGAAATCACCAATCTGCATACTGGCAGAAAACTGGATAGGCCGAATATGCGTAATGAGTACAATATTGTTGGTTTGTAATTCTAGCCTCACCAGCAATGTAGGATAATTAGTTGAGCCTGAATCTAAATATTTTTGCTGACATGCTTCTGACATCGGATCGGCATATGAGGCATCCTCAGTTACTACATAAAATATTCGGTCATCTTCAGGATCAACAGTCAGCGCCTCTAGATCAGGGTTATCAGTAATGTAGGCGGCAAAACAGCTTGATTGTAATTCTTCAGATAAAATCATTGGGAAGTCAATAGCACCTAACAATGCATCATCTTTAGAAATAGTCCGTAAACGCAAGCGCTGCTCTGGATCGGCACTGCGGTCGCTTAATGTCATCAACCCATCACGCCACTTAACTAATCCTGATGACTGCGGGTTACGCATCACCTGACCATTTTGCTCCATGATCCAATGTCCATTGACTTGTAAAGTTTGATCTACTGTTGCCGTTTCAGGGATTTTCCCACAACTAACGAATAAACCGCACATCCCTATAATCCCACCCAAAAACGTTCTCATTTACCCACTGTCTCAATGTAATCAATAACTGAATTAGTTTACCCTACTCAAAATTATGAAGAAATATTTATTTGGACCAGTTGGTCATTATTTGTTAACACTGCAGACAGCAGTGTTAATACAACCGTTCATCAAATTTTCAGATCAACGATTAAAAGCCGCGTAACCAGACTTTATTTGTATAATGTGTCGGTGTATGTGCATTCTTGTATAATTGAGGGGAACACAGTGAAAATTCTATGCTTGATAGTGTTGGTCAGTTGGGCTGTTTCTACTGCAGCTGCATCATCAAAACAAGTAACGTTATTTATCGATGCTTACAATCAACATGATATTGAAAAAATGCTTGAAAAAACCAGTGAACAAGTGAAATGGTTATATAACATTGATGATCAAATACTCATTGAAACAGATGGTAAGGACGCTTTGAGAACTGCAATGATTGCCCACTTTAAACAACGCTCTCAGGCCCGCTCACAGATTAAAAAATCTATGACGCTTGGTGACACTGTAGCTGTTATAGAAGAGGCATTCTCGAATGATGGGGAACATTCACAATGTGCATTATCGATTTACCAACTAAAACAAAACCTCATTAATTCAATAACTTACTATTCGGCCACTGCTTGTGAATAACCTCACCAATGCCTCATTTCATATAGGATTTCATGATTAATAACGAATTAAAAATCGGCTTATTTTACGGCTCAACCACTTGTTACACTGAAATGGCAGCTGAAAAAATTCAGGCTAAGATAGACCAGTTAATGGGTTATCCCTGCATTGAATTATTGAATATTAAAGACGTATCACTGACCCAAGCAGAAGATTTTGAAATTTTGATTTTTGGTATTTCCACCTGGGATTTTGGCGAACTGCAAGAGGACTGGGAATCCAAATGGCAAGACATATCTGGACTAAACCTAGCCAATAAAACCGTCGCCATTTTTGGTTTGGGCGATCAACTAGGTTACGCAGAGTGGTTTCAAGATGCAGTGGGCATGTTGCATGATGAACTGCTGGTATTAGACTGTAATTTTGTGGGTTATTGGCCTAACGATGGATACGACTTTATTGCCTCGAAAGCGCTCACTGAAGACAAAAGTTTTTTTGTTGGTTTGTGTCTTGATGACGAAAACCAATATGATTTAACCGATGAACGTATCGACAATTGGTGTAACCAGTTAATAGCTGAAATAGAAACCCTGTAATTAACACAGTGCATACTCCCGACTCCCGTATTCATAAACCTTACTATCGGAACGGCCCTTCACACCGAGATGGTGCCGACGTTAGTTTTCAAGATATAGTTAAAATTTTTGGCTTTCGTACTGTGACAATTGGCAAATGGGTTACTGCAGCAGAGCAACAAATTGCAGCCAACCTATTTTTTGATGCTTTATGTGACTTAATGGATATTTTACAGGTGCCTGAGGCGGTCATTTCTTTAAATGGTAGTTTGTCATTGGCATTTGGTAGCGGCGGAAGAAAACATAGCAGTGCCCATTATGAGTCTAATACCAAAAAGTTAGCACTGGCCAAAAATGCTGGAGGCGGCGCACTTGCCCATGAATGGTTCCACGCTTTTGACCATTATATTTGTGATAAATTATTTATTCATACATCCCATGAACAGTTTGCTTCTCAGTGTTGGTTACAAGATCAGCCGCAAATATCGCATCAACTAAATGAAAAACTCAGCTTGTCCTTCGAATCAATCTTTTTAACTACCGATAAAAGCCAACCTAATGAGTACGTCAATCGCAGCGCACAAGCTGATAAACTACTAAAAACATTTTATTACGCTCGCCCACAAGAACTTGTTGCTCGTGCCTTTGAGGCTAGTATTCAAGATCACCACATCAAAAATGCATTTTTGGTGCAAGGCACTAAACAAAGCCCAGAAGCAAAGATGGGGATCTACCCAGCAAACGAACTCAGGGCAACAATTTCTAAAAACCTGCTCGATTATTTTTATTATTTAGGTACGGCAATAAAAACCTGAAAACATCACCAACAAAATGAATCCCTTTGGCCAAAATCACATTATTTTGGCACAGCAAATTGCATCAACTCATCAGCCCAAATAGTGGCATCCCAATAGGCTTCGTCCAACTTATTAATCACTCTTGCGGGAAGAAGTCGCCCTTTTTCATACCCAAAAACATAGTTTAAAACGCTACTTTCACTTTTGTTTGAAGACAGTAATTCTTCCTTAACATGTGCTGGAAAATTTATATTGTCCAGCAAGGTCACCATTTCAATTTTTAACACTGCATCCAGCCCCGAAAACAGCCCTACAATGAAATAATCCTCAGCGTTTTTTTGTTTACTACTTACTGCAAATAGTTGACATGTTTTAGCTCTTACCAACAAAGTACGAAACAATTCACTTGGTTGATCAGAACCTGCGACTAAAGATAAAATAATCGCCCATTTTTTCACGACCACTATACCGAGCTTGATGACAGCCTCTCGTAAGTTGGTTATTTCATGTTTAAACGGATAAATGGGACAATTTACAATCTTAAGGATTTTAAGTACTAGGCTAGGATCGGCAGCAATTAAATCAGACACTTCTTTAACGCTGACGTTTTCTTTGCAAAGTTCCGACACTAAGTTCAACAATGTTTGTTTACTGCCAGTAAAATTACGTCCCTCAATTATGGTTGGATGTTCCAAGTAGTAACCTTGAAACAAATCAAAACCTAACTCTTTGCAAATCTGATAAGTAGCTTCATCTTCAACTTTTTCAGCCAATAGTGTTTTGCCGACAAAATTGAATTTTTTAAGCTGATCTTTAAGTGTTGAGATGTCAACATTGAGCACATCGATCTTAATGATCGAAACCAGTGGGAAAAAAGCTTCGCTTCCAGGTGTAAAGATAAAATCATCTAGTGCAAGTTTATAACCTTGTTTTCGTAAGTTTGTTAGCGAGTTAATCACTTCAGGTGTTGGTTTTACAGTCTCTAAAATCTCTATGACCAAGTTATCTGGAGATAAAGGTATAAATACGTTTGAAGTAATAAATCCTTCATCCACATTCAAAAAAATTGGATGACCTAATGTCGCATTATCATCGATAAGCCCTGAGCAATAATTGACTATCACCTCTACCGTAGCTTTTACTGATTGCACCGAAGGTGGTAGCAATAAATCTCCACGATAAAGTAACTCAAATGCATAAATGGCATTTCCACGATCATAAATTGGCTGACGCGCAAACAAAACTTCATGTGACATAAAAATCCTTTAATACAACGTTCAAATAACGGTATTTATTGAGTATAGAGTAAAGCGCTTTTAAAAAAATTGTCGTCAATATTAAAAACTAACTTAGATTTTCAAAGATAATGAGCATGTTGGCCGTTAACTTTTAAAGTAAAGACAGGTAAATTTTCTAAGAGCAAACGGGTAGCGATAATTAACCAGATTTGCGACATGTTTGCTACAAAATACAGCTGGTTTTAGACTAAAGTATGAGCTTCAAATGTATTGAGAATGTTCAAATATCTGCAGATAATATTTCTGATGGTATTAAAACGCTAAAATTATTCTTCCCCTTAATTCTTATCATTAGAGCCATTAATTCTTATTATCTGTTTATTAGTTAATCATTGTTTGGGCAGGTTAATAAGAATATCTATCATTTGTAGATAACCAGTTAGAGTAGTGAAAACAGGCTTTTGATAAAGATGACGTCTGCTCACAAGGTTTATTCAGAACAACAATTTGAAAAATCCTACTGGATTATTTTTGTCATTTGGGGCACGCTATAGATCAGTGAGAAATCTTAAACAAGAGCATTTTTTTAATTTAAAGGGAATTAATAGATGTTCTGAAGCATAACTGTCTCTATAATGGGCAGTCTCGTTTTAACCCAATTGGCGATTTATACCGATGAAAAGAAAAAAGCACGGCAGTTCTGACGACGATGCTGCAATTGACATGACTCCCATGTTGGACATAGTGTTCATCATGCTTATCTTCTTTATTGTGACCACTTCTTTCGTGAAAGAGAAAGGTCTAGAAGTGAGTCGTCCCAAAGATTCTAAAACGCCTCCACCGCCGACTAATGTTAAGTCGTTATCTATTCGAGTGAATGAAGATGGCACTATTGTCGTTAACGGTCGTCAAGTAGATATTCGCCGCGTTGAAGCCAATATCCAAAGCTTCTTGGCTGAGAACAACCAAGATTCGGCGGCTGTTCAGGCTCACCCAAAAGCTGAACACGGTGATGTAACTGAAGTTATCAACGAAGTGAAAAGAGCCGGTATTAAAAACGTATCAGTATTGGTTGGTAAGTAAGACTGCACAAAATAAGTAAGTTTAAATTAAAAGGCCGCTATTCATCGAATAGCGGCCTTTTTTATTATAACTAGTTAGCTAAATTTTAATTTACATTAACCTGCATCAATAATTACCGCTATTCAAGATCTAGTGGCTCTGGTGAAAGAATGACGCCTGTGCTGTCTGCATACAAATGGTCTTCTGGTAAAAATGTCACGCCACCGAAGTTAACTGCCACATCGATTTCACCCGTTTCTTGGTCATCAGCACTCACTGGGATTGAAGCTATGGCATGAATACCAATGTCTATTTCTTCTAGCTCATCAACTTCTCGCACGCTGCCGTAACATACGATGCCTTCCCAACCATTATCAAAGGCTAATTGAGCAGCACTGGAGTCAATCAGAGCTCTACGCATTGAGCCACCGCCATCGATTAAAAGGATTTTACCTAATCCAGGTTGTTCTAATGTTTTAAGCACTAAGCCCTTATCTTCAAAACATTTTATGGTAGTAATTTCACCACCATAAGAGGCTCGTCCTCCAAAACTTACAAACATGGGTTCAACCACGTCAACACTGTCGGCAAAAACATCACAAAGAGTAGAAGTATTGTAATCCATGTTTGTTCCAAATATAGCTAGGTCAACTTTGAGTATACTGCTAGTACACAGCAAATCCAGCGTAAAAAGATTTTAGGGGCGGTTTAAACCGTCATAAAGCTTTAGTAAAAGTGTCACACATTCTACATAACCCCAGATCTGCTTAAGCAACGATCATAGCGTTAAGCTCTACGTCAGTTAAATTAAGGGATGGCTTATCTTTC
>NZ_CAJWCF010000047.1 GCF_913020055.1 uncultured Paraglaciecola sp.
TCATTTCTGCGTCTAGATACCTAAAAGAACTTCAATAATACCTAAAAGCCAAATTTTGCCTACTGTTTCTTAAACAGTAAGGCGCCATTAGTGCCACCAAAACCAAAAGAATTACACAAGGCATAATCTAGTTTCGCTGGTCTGGCAGTGTGGGCAACAAAATCAAGATCGCAACCTTCACCAGGATTATCTAAGTTAATAGTAGGAGGTGCAATTTGGTCACGTAATGCCAATATAGTAAAGATAGCTTCTACTGAGCCTGCTGCACCGAGTAAATGTCCAATCATCGATTTAGTCGAACTGACCAAAACATGATTGGCATGTTCACCAAATACTTGTTTAATCGCTGCGACTTCAGCCACATCGCCTGCTGGAGTAGATGTGCCATGGGCATTAATATAGCCAATCTCACTCACTTCAATTTTCGCATCGTTAATAGCATTAGTCATAGCAGCTGCGGCGCCTTCGCCATCAGCTGGAGGCGACGTCATATGATAGGCATCACCACTCATACCAAAACCAACCAACTCAGCGTAAATGGTTGCACCACGTGCGACAGCAGAGTCGTAGTCTTCTAACATCACTACACCTGCGCCCTCGCCCATTACAAATCCATCTCTATCTTTGTCCCATGGACGACTAGCCGCTTCAGGGCTGTCATTACGAGTAGATAAAGCACGGGCTGCGGCAAAACCACCAACACCTAACGCACAAACTGTTGATTCAGCACCGCCGGCTATCATCGCATCAGCGTCTCCGTATGCGATGATACGGGCCGCAATACCAATGTTGTGCACACCTGTAGTACAGGCAGTAACAACATTGATATTCGGGCCTTTGAGCCCTTCAAATATGGAAAAAAAACCTGAAATCATATTGGTAATAGTGGCTGGAACAAAAAATGGCGAAATTTTGCGTGGGCCTGATTCAAGCATCCGACGATGATTTTCTTCAATCATACCTAAACCACCAATCCCAGAACCAATAGCCACACCAATTCGTGCCGCATTTTTATCTGAAACTTTAAACCCAGAATGCTCAAGTGCCTGTTTACCCGCAGCTATACCTAATTGGATAAACCTATCCATCTTTTTGGTTTCTTTCTTGGGAATGTATTTCTCAACATCAAAATCTTTGACTTCGCCAGCAAACTGGGTTGTAAACAAAGAAGAATCAAAAGAAGTAATGGGTGCAATCCCACTTTTACCAGCGAGAATGTTTTTCCAGGTAGAATCTACAGTATTGCCAACAGGAGAAAGCATGCCAAGACCGGTCACAACAACGCGACGTTTAGACACATTGGCCTCCGACTATTTATAAATGAATATTTTTGAAAAGAAACGGCCCAGAGAGGGCCGTTTTTATAAAGTTACGCGTCTTTATTAGCGTTAACGTAGTCAATAGCAGACTGAACTGTAGTAATTTTTTCGGCTTCTTCATCTGGAATTTCAGTATCGAACTCTTCTTCAAGAGCCATTACCAATTCAACAGTGTCTAATGAATCTGCACCTAAATCATCAACAAAAGAAGCTTCTGATTTAACTTCTTCTTCTTTAACACCAAGTTGCTCAATGATGATTTTTCTTACGCGTTCTTCGATAGTACTCATAATTCTAGTTATCCTTTAAGTCGCTAGATATAAATTTGCGAGTAGTGTATTCAGCTAAGTGACCCCTTGCAAGCATGAGGTACAACTTTTTTTCTGGTCTAACCACTCATTGATTAGTAAATATTCATTCGTTTGATAAAGCTACAATAATTATAAACTTTATCACGTTTTACCCCATATACATGCCGCCATTGACGTGTATGGTTTCTCCAGTGATATATGCAGCCTCATCACTGGCTAAAAATCCAACTGTCGCGGCAATTTCTTTTGGGTCGCCTAAACGATTTGCTGGAATATCTTTAAATATACTTTCTTTTTGCTCATCAGTTAATGCTTTTGTCATATCCGTATCAATAAAACCCGGAGCGACCACATTAACAGTAATACCTCTAGATGCCACTTCACGGGCCATAGATTTGCTAAAACCGATGACACCGGCCTTGGCGGCTGCATAGTTAGCTTGACCAGCATTACCTGTAGAACCTACCACTGAACCAATATTAATAATACGGCCTTTACGTTTTTTCATCATGCCACGAAGCACTGCTTTAGACATTTTAAAAATGGAGGTCAAATTGGTATCCATAATGCTTTGCCATTCGTCGTCTTTCATACGCATCAGCAAGTTATCTCGGGTTATCCCAGCATTATTGATTAATATATCCACACTACCGTGCTTTTCAGTGATATCTGTCAACAAAGCTGACATAGAATCAGGATCGGCCACATTTAACACTTTACCTTCACCATTACCTTCAAGGTAATCACTAATGGCTTGCGCGCCATTTTCCGATGTTGCAGTACCGATAACAGTTGCACCGTCGGCCATCAACCGCTCTGCTATCGCTCTGCCAATTCCTCTACTAGCACCTGTTACCAGTGCAATACTGCCATTTAAATTAGCCATTTTTTCTCTCTACAAACAATATTTAAATAAATGAATTAACAGAATCCACTGTGTTAATCGCCGTACAGGTTAAACGTTTATCAATACGCTTAGTTAACCCTGTTAATACTTTACCTGGGCCCACTTCAAATAACGCTTCCACCTCAAGTTCAGCTAACTTAGTCACGGTTTCGGTCCATCTAACAGGGCTATATAATTGTTCAACCAATGCTTGTTTGATCGCTTTTGGATCATTTGGATAAGCCACATCAACATTATTGATAACAGGCACTGTAGGCACATTGAACTGAATATCGTTAAGCAAACTGGCCAACTGGTCTGCAGCTGGTTTCATCAACGCACAATGAGAAGGTACACTAACAGCTAACGGTAATGCGCGTTTAGCCCCTTGTTCTTTACACAAATTAGCCGCGACTTCTGCCGCACCTTTGTTACCAGCGATCACAACTTGTCCAGGTGAATTAAAATTCACCGCAGCCACTACTTCTGAAGTTTGTGTTTGTGCTTGTTCACAACTCGCCACGACTTTATCGTCATCTAAACCAATGATTGCGTACATAGCACCAACACCAGCAGGCACAGCTTGTTGCATAAATTGCCCACGTGCTTCCACTAATTTGACTGCATCTGCAAACTCTATTACGCCAGCACAAACCAAAGCGGAGTATTCACCTAAGCTATGTCCAGCCATGAATGCAGGTTGTGTATACCCTTTATCAAGCAAAAGTTTATAAATTGCGTAACTCGCGGTTAATATTGCAGGTTGGGTAATATGAGTTTGATTAAGTTTTACCTCATCGTTTTGTATTACCTCCCATAAGTCGTAACCCAATGCATCACTGGCTTGTGCGAAGATATCTTTAACCACTGTATATTCGGCAGCTAATTCACTTAACATGCCTAAAGTCTGGGATCCTTGACCGGGAAACACCCATGCTTGTTTACTCATAATTGATTCTCTAAAAATTAAATTTTAATAACGTACTAGTGCAGATGCCCAAGCAAAACCACCACCAAATGCCTCTAAAAGTAAATTCTGTCCACGTTTAATCCTGCCATCTCGAATAGCAGTATCTAACGCTGTAGGTACTGTCGCTGCCGAAGTATTACCATATTGCTCAAGGGTAATTACCACCTGTTCAAGAGGCATTTCTAATTTTTTAGCAGTCGCTTTAATAATGCGGAAGTTTGCTTGATGAGGCACTAACCAATCCAAATCTGACTTTTGCATGTTGTTAGCCGCTAAGGTTTGTTCAACAACTTGACTTAACTTAGTGACGGCAACTTTAAATACTTCATTGCCCTTCATGCTTCCCCAGTTTTCATGCACTGAATTTTCATCACCGTGTTGCGGATTACCTATAGCCAATAAATCACCATAAGAACCTGCCGCATGAATATGGGTTGATAGAATACCGAGTTCTTCACTTGCCTCAATAATAGTGGCACCGGCAGCATCGCCAAATAAGATGACCATAGTACGGTCTTCAGGGCTAATCATTCGACTTAGGCAATCAGTACCGACTACTAGTATCCGTTTAGCCATGCCACTTTTAATATACTGATCAGCCACGCTGAGTGCGTAACAATATCCGGCACATGCCGCAGCCACATCAAATGCGGGTATGCCATCTACGTCTAACAATTTTTGGATTTCGCAAGCCGTACTAGGCAATGCATAGCGACCACTTGTGGTCGCACAAACAATCATGTCTAAAGATTTTGCATCAATACCGGCTGCGTCTAATGCTTTCTTACTGGCTTCGAAGCCCATAGTGGCGGCAGTTTCATTTGCACCAATAATTCGTCTTTCTTTGATCCCAGTACGATCGGTGATCCATTCATCTGACGTATCTACCATTACCGACAAGTCGGCATTAGTCCTTACTTCACTGGGATAATAACTACCCGTACCAATTATTCTGGAATTCATTTATTCGTGGCGCTCCATTAAAACAGCTTCAATTTTGTCTTTAATTTTTTCTGGAACCTGCATCTCGACTTGTTGTACGGCCTCACGGATCGCATACAAAAAAGCCTCTGACGAGGCGTTGCCGTGGCTCTTCACCACAATTCCGCGCAATCCTATCAGACTAGCACCGTTATACTGGTCGGGTTTCATACGCAAATAAATACCACGAAATAAAGGCATGGCTATTTTAGCGACAATTTTAGACAACAAATTATGTTGTGATGCTTTTTTAACTTCTTGAATAACAAAATTAACCAGACCTTCCCAAGATTTTAATGCAATATTGCCGACAAACCCATCGGTGACTATCACATCTGCTTTTTGAGAGAAGATATCGTCTCCTTCCACGTAACCTATATAGTTAATGTTTTGTGAGTCGGTTAATAATCTAGCGGTTTGTTTAACCTGATCATTACCTTTTATTTCTTCTGAACCAACATTGAGTAACGCCACTTTTGGCTGATGGATATGGCCAATTTGTTCAGCCAATACAGATCCCATCACCGCATATTGAAATAAGATTTCTGAGTCACTGTTGATATTCGCGCCCAAATCCAAAAAATATACTTTGCCATTATTAATGGTTGGCACCAGCGTAATAAGAGCAGGACGGTCTATACCAGGTAAAGTTTTCAGAACATAGTACGCCATACTGAGTAATGCGCCTGTGTTGCCGCCACTGACACAAGCATCTGCTTCATTATTATCAACCAAATCTAACATACGTCGCATGGACGAGTTTTTTTTGTGTCGTAAAGCATGAGCTGGTGCTTCATCCATTGCTACAGATTCTGGGCAATCTGATAAGGTAATTCTAGTTTGAATATCTGGTAATTGATCTTCCAACCACTGGGATGTAATCGCCAAGGGGCCACAAAATATAAAATCTAATTGGGGGATTTGTTGAAGTGCTGTTAATGCAGCAGGATAAATAATATGGGGGCCGTGATCGCCCCCCATGATATCTAACGCTAAGGTTAGACGACTCAAAGTTCTGTCACTCTAAATTAAAGTGATAAAACTTTTTTGCCTTTGTAGTAACCATCAGCAGTCACGTTATGACGTATATGCGTCTCACCTGACGTTGAATCTACAGACAAAGTCGCAGAACCTAGTGCATCGTGTGAACGACGCATTCCACGTCTTGAACGAGTTTTCTTACTCTTCTGTACAGCCATTACTTTACTCCTAGTCTCGCTTAAGTTCTTTCAAAACCGCGAACGGGTTTGGACGTTCATCGGCCGGTTCAATTTTTCCGAAGCTCATTTTATCGCGCTTTTGTTTGCAATCCTCCTCTGCATGAAGGGCTACAATCGGCAATGATAAAATCAGTTCGTCTTCAAGGGTTTGAAATAAATTGATTTCTCCGTGGTCATCGACCTCAACCGGTTCGTAAACATCCGGTAATTCATTTTCGACTTCTTCTTCAACCCTCTGCAAAGGGCTAAAACAAAAAGACACATCCAAAGGATGTTCGAAAATTTCATTACATCTCTCACAAATAAGTGATGTTAAACATGCCATATGACCTTGAAAATAAGTAAGACCCTGCTCGTCTTTTGCAAACTTAACTTCAACATCGACTTCTTTGGCAATATCAGCAACTGATCCAATTAGTCTCGGCATCTCAGTAGCCAAAATCACACCCCGATAATCGGAACGTAATGTGGCATTTTTAACTGGGTCCACCTGCTTGGGTAGTTTCACTTTTTGCATAGCGCGCGCATATTATAGAACCAACAGTATTTAGTCAAAGAAAAAATCTTAGTTAATGACACCCTGCCCTGCATTTTATATGCTTTGCTTAATGTTTTTTAAAACACAGCAATCATCATTTATGAAAATCATTCTGGCTTCAAGTTCAGCATACCGCCAATCCATTTTAAAAAAACTGCATATTCCGTTCACATCGCTCGCTCCGGATATCGATGAATCGTCAAAATCGAACGAATCAATTACCACACAAGTAGAACGTCTTGCCAAAACGAAGGCGTTAGCCATAGCTATACAGAACGTTCATATTGATAGTTATGTCATTGGTTCAGACCAATTAGCCAGCTTTAATGGCCAAGTGTTAGGCAAACCGGGAAACTTTGACACCGCTAAGCAACAACTACTGATGTTTAGTGGTCAAACAGTAAGATTTTACACTGGTTTATGCTTAGTGCATTCAGCAACAAATCAACTATCACAAATTGTGGAAACCTTTGATGTAACATTTAAAACCTTAACTGAGCGCCAAGTTTCTACCTATTTAAAGATTGAGCAACCATATGGCTGTGCCGGTAGTTTTAAATGTGAAGGTTTGGGTATTGCATTATTTGAATCATTAGAAGGCAGAGATCCCAATACATTAATTGGTTTACCACTCATTGCTCTAATGGATTTGTTTAATTCTATGTCCGTGGATTTGTTTGAACATATGCAAGATCAACAAACCCTAGACATGTAACAATAATTCTTCCAAGGCATCAATCACCGCCAAAGGATTATGTTTTTGTAATTCATCTGGACTGTGCACCCCAAAACTCACACCGATTCTGTCCATGTTGATTGCTTCAGCCATGGCCATATCGTAAGTGGTATCACCAACCATCAACACTTGATCAGCTGACAAATTTAATTCACTTAATAATTGCTGCAACATATCAGGAGAAGGTTTACTTTGCGCATCATCTGCTGTTCTGGAAGCACTAAAATAATGCTTGGTATTAGAATGATGCCAATTATGATCTAAACCCTGCCGTGCTTTCCCTGTGGCTACAGCCAAAATGTAACCCTGTTGTCTTAAAGTCTCTAATAACTCTATTGCACCAGTGAAAAGTGGGCTGCTTATTTGAGCGTGGTCTTTAAAATGATCTTTGTAGGTATGAAATAGCTGCATAGCAGTTTCTTCATCTTGAACATTAAATAATTGCTTTAAAGCGGGTAACAAGCTAATCCCAATTACATTTTTTGCTTGATCGTAATCGGGCACGGGGTATCCGAGATGCTTGGCACTGGTCTGCATACTTTCTACAATTTTACTGATGGAATCCATCAGTGTGCCATCCCAATCAAACACTATGGCTTTATACTTCACTTCTAAGCCTTTTCAATACGGCTACCAAACTTGGTTCCAGCTGGGCTTTAAAACTGACACGCTCATCGGTATTCGGATGAATAAAAGCCAATGAATAAGCATGCAAAAATAATCGTTTAAGACCAATTTTATGGGTTCTTTGGTCAAAGTCACTATCACCATATCTATTATCAGCTGCAATTGGATGGCCGGCGTGCTGACAATGCACTCTAATTTGGTGAGTACGGCCAGTAATAGGCGAAGCTTCTATTAATGTTGCTTGGTCAAAAGATTCTAAAATACGAAAGCGTGTTTCTGACGGTTTGCCCTCGTCATTCACTAACACGACACGTTCGCCAGATTTTAAGGTGTTCTTTAATAGTGGCGCTTTTACCTTAAAACGATTAGCTGGCCATTCACCAGAGACTAACGCTTGGTATCGCTTATCTACTTTTTTATCTCTGAGCTGTTCGTGAAGATGTTTTAAAGCAGAACGTTTTTTAGCAATCAATAAACAACCTGACGTATCGCGGTCTAACCTGTGAACAAGTTCTAGAAATTTTTGTTGTGGGCGCAACGCTCTCATCGCTTCAATCACCCCAAAACTCAAACCACTACCACCATGTACTGCCGTACCTGAAGGTTTGTTTAAAACTATGAGCCAATCATCTTCATACAAAATATTATTTTCTAAACTCGAAACTTTATTGAGCTTAGTAGAAGGTAGATCGGTGGGTTCAGAAACTCGAACTGGGGGAATACGCAACTCATCGTTAGCCTGTAATTTGTATTCTGGCTTAACGCGCTTTTTATTCACCCTCACTTCGCCCTTACGCAAAATGCGATAAATGAGGCTTTTAGGCACTCCTTTTAAGAAAGTGCGTAAATAGTTATCTATCCTCTGCCCTTCAAGGTCAGGATCGATAGTAACAAATTGAACTTTTTGAAATGTTAGGTCTGTCATAGGCCGCGTATTGTAACTGAATAGCACCGGTAGATGTCCAGTATTTTAATGTCTTGCTAGTGTTAGTGCTTTAATGTGATAATGCGTTGGCTTTCAAACATAAAATGTTTGATTAAAACAAACAGATGGATTAATCAGTTCTGTATGCAAAAACGACCAAACTGTCGTAAAGCTTTTATTTAGTAAAGCAAACTTGCAAGCCTGATACGGCTAATTAACTGTGAAGTGAGTAACTTTTCACAGGTTTGGTTAAACAGAACCCTTACATCAGCGATATAAATAACCTATTGATCGCCATTTAGATGTAAAGAATACAAAAGAATTGACAAGATATTTGAACACCGAAATAGCCAGACAAGCACTCGTCGTTCGAATACCACTAAGTTTTAAATTATCAAATTAGTAAGCTAATCATATCGTCTTGTTTAGCGCCTATAAAAATATAGGTAAGTGTTTAAAAACGATACATTAATGAATAATGTCACTAACACTTAGGCGTAAAAACTTAACCCTTAGTATACAGTCGTGAGGCTGCATTGAATAATTGTCTAATTACAGCGTAGTTCTTTGCTTGTGGTGATCGGTACTTTACCGAGCAACAAGAATGAAAAGAATGTTAATCAATGCCACTCAGCAAGAAGAATTGCGAGTCGCACTTGTAGATGGTCAAAAATTGTATGACTTGGACATAGAAAGTCCAGGACACGAACAGAAAAAAGCCAATATATACAAAGGTACTATTACCCGCGTAGAGCCTAGTTTAGAAGCCGCATTCGTCGATTACGGCGCTGACCGTCACGGTTTCCTCCCTTTAAAAGAAATTGCCAGAACTTATTTCCCTCAAGGTTATAGATTTGAAGGTCGTCCAAATATCAAAGAAGTGATAAAGGAAGGCCAAGAAGTCATTGTTCAAATTGACAAAGAAGAACGAGGCCAAAAAGGCGCAGCCTTAACCACGTTCATCAGTCTAGCAGGTAGTTACTTAGTACTAATGCCGAACAACCCTCGTGCTGGCGGTATTTCTCGTCGTATTGAAGGCGATGAACGAACTGAATTAAAAGCCGCATTGGATGGCTTAGATTTACCAGACGGTATGGGCTTAATAGTCAGAACTGCTGGTGTTGGCAAATCAACTGAAGAACTTGCATACGATTTAGATTATTTGGTTTCAGGTTGGAGTCGTATTAAGGATATGGCTGATTCTCGCCCTGCTCCTTTTCTTATCCACCAAGAAAGTGACGTTGTAGTTAGAGCAATCCGTGACTACCTAAGGCGTGATATAGGTGAAATCCTTATCGACAGTGCCAGCGTTCATGAAAGAGCTTTAAAGCACGTTGAACAAATGCGTCCAGATTATGTTAATCGCGTAAAACTTTACAGCGGTGATGTGCCTTTGTTTAGCCATTATCAGATTGAAAGTCAGATAGAATCAGCTTTCCAACGTGAAGTAAGACTTCCTTCAGGCGGCTCAATAGTTATTGATCCTACCGAAGCATTAATTTCAATCGACATTAACTCTGCACGTGCAACTAAAGGTAGCGATATTGAAGAAACAGCCTTCAATACCAACCTTGAAGCAGCAGACGAAGTAGCCCGTCAATTACGTTTACGTGATGCCGGTGGCTTAGTTGTTATCGACTTTATCGATATGACCCCAGTTCGCCATCAGCGTGAAGTTGAAAACCGCATGAAAGATGCAGTTCGAGGCGACAGAGCACGAGTACAACTAGGGCGTATTTCACGTTTTGGTTTGTTAGAAATGTCACGCCAACGTTTACGTCCCTCATTAGGTGACTCTGCCAATAACGTGTGTCCAAGATGTAGTGGTCACGGAACCGTTCGTGGCACAGAATCTTTAGCTCTATCGGTTCTTCGTATCATGGAAGAAGAAAGCATTAAAGATAACACTGGTCAAATTGAAGCTCAGTTACCGGTTAATGTCGCGACCTATTTATTGAACGAAAAACGTAGTTCAGTGCAAAGTGTTGAAAAACGTCACAGTGTTCAGCTAGTCATTATTCCTAACCCGAACATGGAAACACCGCAATACAGTGTTGCCCGTAGACGCCCAGATGATGCAGTTCAAGAAATGAGCTACAACTTGCCATTGATTGAGCAAGAAGAAAGCATTACTGATAAAAACGTCGCGCCAGCAATGGCTAAAGAGCAACCTGCTCTGCAAAGCTTAATTGCTCCAGAACAGAAAACCACTGCACGTTCTAAAGTTAAATCAGAAAGTGTATTAGAAAAAGTCAGTAAGTGGATTTCTGGACTCTTTAAGGCCGAAGAAAAAGTAGTGCCGAAGAAAAACACCCGCACTCGCAATCAAGGCTCTAATCAACGTCGAAATAAAAACGCTCGTCCTGATAGAAACAAACGTAATAACAAAAACTTTGATCGTAAAGATGGTGCAGAACAGTCAACTAATCGTAACGAACGCCCTGCTAGAAACGATAAAAATGACCGTCCTGAGCGCAAACCAAGAAATGATAACCGTAAACCCCGTCGTGACGACAAATCAGTAGATGCTACACAAGATGCAGCTATGGGCACAAAGAGCAATGCACCTGCTAAGAAAAAAGAGCAAGTAGCAGAGCGCAGAAAGCGTCGCGATACCAGACGTAGTGTCAGAGTCAACGATGACAATGATGAGAAAAACAATGTAGTTGCTGCTCAAGAAACACAAACAGCAGTCGCTAACGAGCCAAAAGTAACAGAAGAAACCAAGGTCAATGCAGCTGCAGAACCCGCTACTGAGACTTCGGAGACCCAAGCGGTTGCCGAAACGAACAAAGATGAAGAGTCTACGTCTCGTACTCGCAGTCGTCGTTCTCCAAGACACATTCGCGCGGCTGGTCAAAAACGTCGTAAAGAAGGTGAAGAGAAAGAAGAAACAGTTAAAACTGACTCTGCTGAAGTCACTCAAGATGAGTTACAGTTTGACGAACCCGTAGCGGCGCCAAAGGTTGAAGCTGAGCCAACAGCACCAGCTGCTGAAGAAGCGCCAATACAAGCGCCAATACAAGCGGCGATGGAATTAGCAACAGAGACTGCTCCGGTAGTTGAGAAAGCTGAACCGGCGGCACAACCTTCTAGTACAGAAGAAAGCAAAGTGGTAGCCACTGAACCTGAAAAAGAAGAGACTGCTAAGCCTGTTAAAAAAGCCCCAGCCAAGAAAACGGCAAAAAAGGCCACTTCTTTGAAAGTGGCAGCTAAACCAGTCAAAAAAGAATCAGTGTCAGCGCCTATGGCCCGACCTGCTTCTATTGATGAAGCCTTTGTTGAAGTTAAAATTGGCTCTATTGACGACGCTGCAAGACCAGAAGTTAAACGCTCTGGTAAGTCTGCTGCGTTTTTGAGCTCATCAAATGCCGCTACAGCACCAGCAACTCGCCCTGGTTCGCAAAGCGAATAAACTAAATATACGAAGTGTTTAGAAAATGCCGCAAGACTTCACGGTCTTGCGGCATTTTTATTGATAGTCTAAGTGCTATTATCCATTATTTACTGTATCCTCCCGCGACAATTTCTAGCTGCGTAAAATTCAAACTATGTTCTGGCAATGCCTGAGACTTAGTCTGACATCTAAGCTACTCACCCTATTAGAGAATTATCTATGAGTTTTGCCGACCTAGGCCTTTCACCAAAAATTTTATCCGCTGTAGCCAACAAAGGGTATACCACCCCATCACCTATTCAAGCGCAAGCTATTCCAGCTGTATTGCAAGGTAGTGACGTTATGGCGGCGGCACAAACAGGTACAGGTAAAACTGCCGGTTTTACTCTGCCAATATTGCATTTACTTAGCCAAGGTCAATCAGCCAGGCCTAACCAAGCTCGCGCACTGATACTGACTCCCACTAGAGAGTTGGCGGCACAAATAGCCGAAAGTGTGCAAACTTATGGTAGAGATCTACCGTTAAAGTCAGCCGTAGTATTTGGTGGCGTGGGAATTAACCCACAAATGCTTAAATTACGTAAAGGCGTAGACATATTAGTGGCTACTCCCGGTCGTCTACTTGATCTGTACAACCAAAATGCAGTGAAATTTAGCGAGTTAGAAATACTGGTTATGGACGAAGCCGATCGCATGTTAGATATGGGTTTTATTCACGACATTAAAAAAATCATTAAATTGTTACCGAAAAAACGCCAAAACTTAATGTTTTCAGCTACGTTTTCAGACGACATCCGAAAACTAGCTAAAGGTTTAGTCAATAACCCTGTTGAAGTATCTGTATCGCCAGCAAACACAACTGTCGACTTGGTTGAACAATGGGTTTATCCAGTAGACAAAAGTCAAAAATCATCGATGCTTACTAGTTTAATTAAAGAAAATGATTGGCAACAAGTACTGGTTTTTAGTCGCACTAAACATGGCGCTAACCGCATTGTTAAACAACTTGAAGCGCGAGGTATTTCATCTGCTGCGATTCATGGCAATAAAAGCCAAGGCGCACGTACCAAAGCACTAGCTGACTTTAAACAAGGTAAAGTAAGAGCTTTGATCGCCACTGATATAGCTGCCCGCGGATTGGATATTGACCAATTGCCTCAAGTGGTTAATTATGATTTGCCCAGTGTACCTGAAGATTATGTGCACAGAATTGGCCGAACGGGTCGAGCAGGGGCAACTGGACAAGCCATATCGTTGGTTACTCAGGAAGAATTTAAGCAACTAGTTGATATCGAAATACTGATTAAACAACTTATTCAGCGCAAAATCATTCCAGGCTTTGAACCTACTCAGAAAGTACCTGAGTCCAAATTAGACCAACGGCCGATTAAAGCGCCAAAACCTAAAAAACCTAAGTCTGATCATAGAGACGGTCAACGATCAGGTGGCCAGCGTTCTGGTGGTAAACCAGCTGGCGATAGTCGTTCAAACAGTCGTGGTGGTAGAAGTGGGAATAGAAACAACAATAGTGGCGGCAATCGTTAAGGTTTAAAGACACTCATAAAGCCAGTACACATCACAGATGATGACTGGCTTTATCACTCCCCCCTTGTTTAAAGCAACATAACAACAAACACTAAGTATTTGCAGTCAGGATCCTGTCTAGGTGATTTGCAAAGTTTTGCCTATCACTTTGATTTAATGGCGGCGGCCCCCCCGACTGTTCACCGCTGGCACGCATAGTGTCCATAAAATCACGAATATTAAGTCGCGCTCGGATGTTTTCAGTAGTAAACAATTCGCCTCTTGAACTCAATACTTGGCCACCTTTTTCAATGACTTCAGCGGCTAAGGGAATATCACTGGTGATCACCAAATCATTAGGCTCAACTAATCGGACTATTTCGTCATCTGCCACATCAAACCCTGCACTGACTTGCATTGAGCGAATAAATTTTGATGGCGGTGTGCGAATGTATTGATTAGCCACAAATATCGTCTCAACTTTTTTACGCTCTGCAGCACGAAATAAAATGTCCTTTATCACCACTGGACATGCATCTGCATCGACCCAAATTTTCAATGTAATACTCTCTTTAATTATCTGTAACGGCTTCAGTGCCGAATGATGTTAATTGTTGTACCTGTTTTTCAGTCAGCACATTCAAAAACGTTTCCGTTATTTTAAAGTCTGCATGACTACTTTGATACGCAACTAAATGTCCAAACAAGGTTTGTTGCATCTTGTTAATCTTAGTTGTATCCGATTTTTGTTCTGAGTTATTTTTTATGCTCAGTTCTTGTTTTAATAATTCTGCCAGTTTTGACATCTCAAACAATGACATTGCAGATGTTTTTGCTGAATCGTCTTCGAACATTGAGCTATCTAACATCTGCTCTTTTAACTCTTTAGCTGAGGAACTGATTGATGCTCTCTTGCTAACGACATCTGAGTAATTTTTATTTAACTGCTCCTCTACTTGTTGATTAGAAGTGGTAACTTGCATCGCTTGAAAGGATGGTCTAACCAAGCTCTCCTCTGTTTCTGGTTCAAGCATATTCATGTCTGGGGTTTGTTGTATAACGGGTTCATTCAATAAATCCACATCATTTGAAGCAACATGGGTAGGGTTGATAAAATATTCTCTTTGGGTAATAAATAAAACACTCAAAAGCCCTACAGAAGCCACTAATGAAATCGGCCATTGCCAAGACTTTTTGTCTCTGCTTGGTGTTTTTTGAATACCAGTGGGCTGCTGTTCAGGTAGTGGATCTTTAATTAATGCACTAGGATTGTCTAGAAGTTGTTGTTCAGCCATCGCCATGATTTTAACGTCAACCTGCGCGTTAGGCACTTCAGTATGATGTTGTTTATTGTTCTGATACAGCTCGCTGATTGCTTTTTCATGGGCTAATAGTTCAAATGATTCATTTTTATCATTATTGCTCACGCTACAGCCCTCCCCGTCTTAACGTGTATACATTGGCGTAGATTTTCATAGGCATAACGCAATCGGCTTTTACTGGCTTCAAAGCTGGTATTTAGCACCAAAGCAATTTCTTTAACCGACAACCCAGCTTCTTCTTTTAACAAAAAACTGTCTTTTTGTACCTGAGGTAATTGGCCTATACATTGTTTTAAAGCGTCACCGACTCTGGAACTAATCAATTCACTTTCTGATTCATTACCCATTTTTTGAACTTCAAATGTATCTTGCCCCTCAGCGACTTCAGAATCATGATTGACTACTACTTTATTAACCACAGACAAATGACGAACATGATCCACTAATTTATTGTGAGCTAAGGTATATAACCAAGTGGTAAATTTGGCCGTTGGTTTGTAGTGTTTCGCTTGCACTACCACCTTGCTCCATATTTCCTGATACAAATCTTCAGCCAAACCTGTATCGGAAATATGTCGCATAAAATAGCGATACAAGCCACCTTTGTGCCTGTTATATAAAGTTTCAAACGCCACCAAATCACCAGCAACATATTGCTGTATAAGGTTTACGTCGGTTTGATGTAGATAATCTGCAGAGTCAGTAAGAGATTCCACTGACTCTGAATTATTCGCCTTAGAATTCACCAATGATTTCAATGCTTAGTCAACAAAGTGGGGTTGGACTCAATAGTGCGGGTAAATCCTTGGGGATTCAATTCTACAGAGCTTAATTTTTCCTTTGACTGTTTAGGATTATTGACCTGTAACGTGGCGCTACTGCGAACCAAGTTGATAAACTCTGCTCGATAACCAAACTCGTCTTTGCCCTTAGCACCAAGTGCCATATCGATAATTTGTTGATAACTCATGCCTTGCCAATAGTGACTCTTCTTTAATAAGTGAGCAAAACCTACTACGCTACTGGCAAACCTAAAATCATCAGATTGTTGCTCAAAACCAGTTATTTGCTTGGTTAATACCGCTTGGGTAATTAATTGACTTTTTTCGCTAGTGACAGGTTTGTAACGTAATTTAACCAAGGCTAACTCATCAGCAAATTGGCTGGATTGTGGTTTATCGATGTTTTGACCTGTTGCCTGCTGATAACGTAATGGATCTAAATAATGGTTGTTAGATTTATTCAGAGTTAACTCATACAAAGCAGTAACAGTATGACCCGCGCCAATTTCACCCGCATCCACCTTATCATTGTTAAAGTCCTCTCTGTTCAATACACGATTCTCATAACCTAACAACCTGTATTCGGCCACCAAATCAGGATTAAACTCCACTTGAATTTTAACATCTTTGGCAATGGTTAGCAGTGTGGCGTTCATTTCATCTACTAATACTTTTCGGGCTTCATGGATAGTATCAATGTACGCATAATTACCATTACCCGCGTCGGCTAATTGTTCCATAAGATAGTCGTTGTAGTTACCTTGACCAAAACCTAATGTGGTTAAGGCAATGCCTTTTTGACGTTTACGTTTTATCAACTCGATTAACTGCTCATGATTAGTCAAGCCCACATTAAAATCACCATCTGTGGCTAAGATCACGCGATTTATCCCACCTTTAATAAAGGCCTGTTCTGCCATATTATAAGCCAATTCAATACCGGCTTGTCCATTGGTTGAGCCACCAGCCGACAAAGTGGTTAATGCCTGTTTGATTTTGGCTTTTTGATTGCCTCTGGTAGGCTCCAGCACAACACCTGATGCACCTGCATATACCACAATTGAGACACTGTCTTGCTCGCTTAACTGTGCAGTCAACAACGTCAGTGAACGGGTTAACAAGGGCAATTTGTTTGGCTGATTCATAGAACCCGACACATCCAATAAAAACACTAAATTTCGTCCTGTAAATTTTGTCACATCTGGGCTAAAACCTTTTAGGCCAATACGCATAATGTGCCTTTCTTCTGCCCAAGGTGAAGTAGATATTGCGGTATCGATACTAAAAGGCGTATCAGATCCCGTATTACCTTGCTTAGGGTAGTTGTAGTCAAAATAATTAATAAACTCTTCTACTCTTATGGCATCTGCTGGAGGAAGGGTGCCCTGAGTGATCATTCTACGAATATTTGTGTAACTGCCTGTGTCTACATCGATTGAGAAGGTTGAAACAGGATTTTGTAACACTGAATTGACCCCATTTTCGTTATAGTGTTGGTAGTTTTCAGTATTCTCTACAGGGGGCCTCACTACTCTGAAACGTTGCTGAGGATTAAATGACATAGAGCTTTTAGCCAAAACCTGTTGGTCAGCCATTGACTCTCTTGCCAAATCAATCTCTATAGCCTGACTCACTACAACCGCTGGTTTTACTGGTTCTTCTGACTCCTTAGCTGCTTTGTTCTCATTAGTGCCTGAACTACAAGCCACCGTCATTGTTAACAAAGTGCCACTTATTAGAAACCTTTTGAAGGTGGATATATCGGTATTATGTATCTTCATATTTTTCATAATTTCACTCTCTGGTTAACTGATTACTAACTGTTGTGTTTGCCTTACCAACGGATCAGTTAACTAAAAGGGTTATTTATTTTTATCACTGTGGAGTTAATCATTTAAACCAACAAATGGTGAATATCACTAATGGTTACAATTTCAAACTCGCTATATATTCACATCATTCTACTATCTGCTTGTTTTACTTGAGTTTTATTGAATTGGCATAGTCGATGCAAAGTACAAGCTAATCAAAGCAGATATGCATATTCACTATTAACTTCACATTAGCTTTTCAGGGAACCCAAAATGGATTCAATAATAATAAACAAAAAGTTTGGCCTTAAATTACTTTCGATACTGCCTATTCTACTTTCAATTAGTTTACTCAGTGGTTGTGGTGAAGCCGAAGCAATAAACGAAGAAACCAAAGAAAAGCTAGTGATATCGGTTCCTGTAGAAGTTGCACCATTATCCATTGGGGATATTTCTTCTAATTACGCGACAACAGCCGTTTTAGAAGCGAAGGAAGAGGCGTTTGTTGTGCCAAGAGCCTCAGGGATAATCGAACATATCTATGTTGAAGAAGGTGATTATGTTGAAAAGGGCCAGGTTTTGGCGCAAATCGAACCCCGTCGTTATCATTTGAATCTAGATCGTGCAAAAGCTGATTTAGTTGGGGTTGAGAAAGAATTAGCAAAAATTAACAAGGTATATGACAAAAAATTAGTCAGTGACGATACCTACGACAAATTAACCGCCCAATATGAATCTGCCAACGCCACCTTATCTTTAGCAGAACTAGATCTAAAAGAAGCCACCATTACAGCGCCCATCTCAGGCTACATCGCGGAGCGAAATGCCAAAGTAGGTAATTTAAGTGAGTCTTTTCAACGTGAAAGAATGTTTCATATAGTGCAGCAGAAAGAACTATACGGAATCGTTTATTTACCAGAAAAGGAACTGTCTAAGGTACATAAGGAACAACAAGCGTCTCTAAACCTAACGGCTTTTAATGGTGATGACATTTTTGCCTTTGTGGAACGTATTAGCCCAGTAATTGATTCAAAAACCGGTACCTTTAAAGTGACATTGCGCGTGCCTAACCCTGATCACTTACTAAAATCAGGCATGTTTGCCCAAGTTAAACTAAATTACGACACGAAACAGAATGCCATATTACTTCCTCGTAAAGCTCTACTGGCCATAGATGACAGCGTCAATGTGTTTGTGGTCAAAGATGGCATAGCAAGTAAAAAAGCCGTGACTGTGGGTTATCAAGAAGGTGAGGTTATAGAAATATTAAGTGGTTTGTCGGGTACAGAAAAGGTGGTGATTACTGGACATCAAAACTTGAGAGACCAAGCTCCTGTCGAGATTGTAAATGATGACGTAAGCCAAGATGAAACTTTAGAACTAGCTCAGGATGCTTCTACCCAGTTAGCTAAAGGTTAAGGAGCGGATTATGAACATTGTTGATATTGCGGTCAAACGGCCTGTCACAGTTTGGATGTTTACCTTTGCGATCATTTTATTTGGTATGGTTTCGTTATCACGTTTAGCGATAAACCTATTACCGGAACTGTCCTACCCTACTCTTACCATTCGCACCGACTATCTAGGTGCAGCACCTGGCGAAATCGAACAATTGGTCTCCAAACCCATTGAAGAAACTATAGGCGTAGTAAAAGGGGTACGTACCGTTACGTCCACCTCTAAAGCCGGTCAATCTGATGTATTACTCGAATTTGAGTGGGGCACAGACATGGACTTAGCCAGCCTAGAAGTTCGTGAAAAACTAGACACCCTACAATTACCCTTAGATATTAAGAAACCATTATTACTTCGCTTTAACCCAAGCTTAGATCCAGTCATGCGTTTTGGCCTAGGAGGTGCCAAACCGGAAGCCTCAGATGATCCCAGCAGCACAAAAAACACCGAACAAGTAGTCTTAACCGATCAAGGCATTAAGGCGCTACGTATATATGCCGAAGAACAAATAAAACGACAACTCGAATCTGTTGTGGGTGTGGCATCGGTAAAAGTAGGTGGTGGGTTAGAAAATGAAATCCAAGTACTTGTTGACCAACAAAAAACCAGTCAACTGAACATTTCCGTTAATGAAGTGATTAAACGTTTAAAAGACGAAAATGTAAATTCCTCGGGGGGCCGAGTAAAAGACGGCTCACAAGAATATTTAGTTCGCACTTTAAACCAATTTCAAACTTTAGATGATATACGTAATCTGTTTATAGCCAATAGAGAAGGCAAAAACATTCGTTTAGGTGATATTGCTACAGTACAAGACACGCACAAAGAACCCACTTCAATGAACCGCTTTAATGGTTTTGAAGGGGTTGAAATAGCGATTTATAAAGAAGGTGATGCGAACACTGTTCAAGTAGCTGAAAATATACAGTTTCGCATTGCCCAATTGCAAGATGCCATTCCTAGCCAATATCAGTTGCAGTTGGTCTACGATCAATCAAGATTTATCGCCAATGCCATTGACGAAGTAAAGTCAGCCGGCATGATTGGTGGTCTATTAGCAATGTTGATTTTGTATTTGTTTCTTAAAAATATTTGGTCAACCTTGATTATATCTATCTCTATTCCTGTTTCTATTATCGCTACTTTTAATCTTATGTATGGCAATGGAATTAGCTTAAACATAATGAGCTTAGGAGGCATCGCTCTGGCGATTGGTCTGCTAGTAGATAACAGCATAGTGGTGTTAGAAAACATTGCTCGGCATAAAACCAAAACTAAAAATTTCAAACAAGCGGCAGTGATTGGCACCAAAGAAGTTTCCATGGCGATAATCGCATCAACATTAACCACTATGGCGGTGTTTTTTCCATTAGTCTTTGTTGAAGGTATTGCTGGTCAGTTGTTTAGTGATCAGGCGTTAACGGTAACTTTTGCCCTGGCTGCATCGTTAGTTGTAGCACTCACATTGATCCCCATGTTAGCGGCAAGAGAAAAGTCGACTGATGCGACAAACAACACGCCTCCATTAGATTTAGGTAAAAGCCCTGAAAAAACCAAACCCACAACTAAGATTGGCTGGATTTTTCATTATTTATCGCTACCTCTTTATTGGTTAGTGCAAGTGCTTTTCCATTTTATTCCCTTTGTCATTACGTCCTTGATCGTTTTATTATTTAGGTTGTTAAGCAAAGTATTTGGTACCTTATTCCGTCCAATTTTATGGGCATTTGATAAGAGTTTTGCACAAATAGAAAAAGTTTACTTGGCTGCCCTGCACTATGTGTTACGTATTCGCTTCTTAGTGTTAACCAGCGTGATCGCGGTTTCTTTAGCGTCGGTTTTGTTATTACCTAAACTAGGCATGGAGCTTATTCCTGATATGTCTCAAGGTGAGTTTTTTGTCGAAATAAACCTGCCCACAGGATCACAATTAAAAAATACAGATAAGGTGATTGCAGATTTAGCAATATTTACCGCTGATCTTGAAGGTGTAGACCGTACCTATGCGTTGGCAGGAACTGGAAGCCTCATGAATGTATCTGCCAGTCAAGGTGGTGATTATTGGGGTAAATTAAACGTAGTTATGCTTTCAGGTAGTTCAGCTGAGACGAGCCAATTAGTGATGGACAAAATGCGTGGTTATTTGTCTCAGCAAGCCGGTATTCAAAGTAAGTTTGGTAAACCTGCATTGTTTACCTTCGCTACCCCTTTGGCCGTTCAAATCGTTGGTTATGATCTGCAAAACTTGGCTAAATATAGCCAAAAGATGCAGGCTATTTTGCAAAGTGATAACCGATTTGCAGATGTAAAATCCTCACTCCAAACAGGTAATCCAGAACTTAAAATTAAATTCGACCATGGGAAACTCGCTCAACTGGGTATCAATGCACCAGATGTATCTAAACTCATCTCAGCAAAAATTGGTGGCGAAGTAGCAACTAAGTACAGTATTGAAGACCGTAAAGTCGATATCTTAGTCAGAACCATCGAGGCACAACGAGATTCCATTGCCGATATTGGCCAAATGATTGTTAACCCTGGTGTTAGTCCCGCTATACCGTTATCTGCTGTCGCAGATATCAGTATGTCAATTGGTCCCAGTGAAATCACCCGTATTGGTCAAGAACGAGTAGCAGTAGTTTCGGCCAATTTAAATTACGGCGATTTAAATGAAGCAGTGTTAGCCGTTCAACAACATATCGACAACCTAAAATTGCCGGTAAACATGCAAGCTAAAGTGGCTGGTCAAAGTGAAGAAATGGAAAACAGCTTCCAATCTCTACAATTTGCTTTAGCGCTGGCGATATTTTTGGTGTATTTAGTGATGGCCTCACAATTTGAATCATTGTTACACCCATTACTTATTTTGTTTACTGTACCTTTGGCGTGTGCAGGCTCTATTTATGGATTGTACCTATCAGGCACTAATATCAGTGTAGTAGTGTTTATAGGGCTCATTATGTTGGCAGGTATAGTGGTGAATAATGCCATAGTGCTAATCGACAGAATTAACCAGTTGCGTGCCACAGGGATAGAGAAATCGGCTGCTATCATCGAAGCTGCGCAGAGTCGTCTACGACCTATATTAATGACCACTCTAACTACCTCGTTAGGTTTACTACCTATGGCAATAGGTTTAGGTGAAGGTGCTGAAATACGCACACCTATGGCCATCACGGTTATTTATGGTTTACTTTTTGCCACCCTTCTAACCTTATTTTTTATCCCGGTTATTTACAGTTTGTTTGATCGCAAACAGTTTGCAACACAATCAGAGGAATTGTTAACAGACGGTGATGATGGGGAAACTATTTATGGATAAGTTCGAAAGTGCTGGTTCGGCATTAGCGGATTTTGCCATACGCCGACCAGTCACCATTATGATGTTGTTTTTATCGATGTTGGTATTTGGTATTTTATCCAGCCAACTATTGCCTCTGGAAAAATTTCCTAGCATCGATATTCCGGAAATCGCTATCCGTATTCCTTATAGTGATGCAACACCGGTAGAAGTAGAAAAAATGATCACTCGGCCAGTAGAAGAGGCCTTGGCCACTATGTCTGGCATTAAACGTTTGCGCTCTCGTTCTTCAGAAGACGCAGCTGAAATCCAATTACAGTTTGCATGGGATGAGAACCTTAAAGCCAAAGGTATTGAAGCTAGAGAAAAGATAGATGCTATTCGCGCGGATTTACCGGAAGACGTAGAGCGGATATTGGTCTATCAATTTAATACTAATGATATGCCAATTTTTTCTTTGCGAGTCTCTAGCGAAAGAGATTTATCTAGCGCCTACGACTTGCTTGATCGCAATTTAAAACGGCCAATCGAAAGAGTCGCTGGGGTATCTAAGGTCGAACTTTACGGCGTAACAAAAAAGCAGATATCCATTCGTTTAGACCAACAACTGATGGCTGCGCTACAAGTTAACACCAACGAATTAGCCACCTCTTTGAGCAATGCTAATTTTTCCCTCACTGCGGGTAGTTTTACAGATACCGACATTGAACAAAAAATCACGGTTAATCCCCAAGGTGAGTTTACTAGTGTTCAGGAAATACGTGATTTGATGGTCAAAAAAGGGGTTCGCCTCAGTGATATTGCCTTAGTCAAATACGAAAAACCCAAACGCACAGAAGGTCGTCATTTAGATCAATCCTTTGCAGTAGGATTTAACATTTTTCGGGAATCAACCAGTAATATGGTTGAGGTATCTAGCGAAGTGTTAAAAGTGATTGATGAGGCTAACTCAAATCCTGCGTTTAACGGTATCCACTTGTTTATTATGCAAAACGAAGCAGAGAGCGTAACTAAATCCCTGTCTGATTTGCTTAATGCTGGTTTGATTGGCGCTATGCTATCACTACTGGTGCTTTATGCCTTTTTACGAAATGTAACCAGTACTTTATTGGTTGTGTTATCTGTGCCTTTTAGTATTTGTATTACCCTAGGCTGCATGTACATGATGGGTTATACGATTAATATTTTGTCTATGATGGGGCTGATGTTAGCGGTAGGTATGTTGGTAGATAATGCGGTGGTTGTCACAGAAAGCATCGAACAAGAAAAAGAACATAATCCTGATGTGATTGCTGCCACGAAAGCGGGTGTGGGTAAAGTAAGTTTGGCGGTCATCGCTGGCACTATCACCACTGCGATTGTTTTTTTACCTAATATTGTGGGTGCCAAGGTTAACGTCACTATTTTTCTAGAGCATGTTGCTATTGCCATTTGTATATCGTTGTTTGCTTCGTTACTAATCTCGCAAACTTTGATCCCTCTTCTTTCAACTAAAATCAAAACTAAGAAAAGTAAAAGTGGTGCCAGTAAACAACCGAAAGCCCCGAACAAAATGGCAATCTGGTACAAACACATTCTGACTTGGTCACTTAAAAACCAAGGAAAAACTAGCCTAATAGCTCTTTTGTTTTTAGCCAGTACCGCACTGCCAATGCAGTATGTCACCAGCGATGATGATAACAACAACGATCAAAATCGAGTTTGGATGAACTATGACATTCAAGGCAGTTATAGTTTGGAAGAAGTCGAAAAAACTGTGACTAAAATGGAAAAGTACCTGTACGCCAATCAAGATAAATTTTATATCAAACAGGTTTATACCTATTACACTGCTGGATTTGCTGTTTCGGGCATTACCCTTATAGATGATTTACTCGTGTCACAATCAGAAGTAAAAAAACAAATCTCTGAAAACTTACCAAAATTTGTAAGAGCAAAACCTTCGTTCCAATGGGATCAAGGCAATGGTGGCGGTATTCAAATGAACTTAGTCGGCGACTCTTCCGAAAGACTGGAGCAAATAGCCAAACAAATCATCCCAATATTGGCCAATGTTGAAGGACTTTCAGAAGTTAAAACCGATACCAGTCGCCAGAAACAGGAATTACAAATAGTCATAGATAGACAAAAAGCGTTTCGTTTTGGCCTCAATACCAGCGATATTGCGCAGATTGTCTCAACTGCACTGCGGGGAGCAAATTTACGCACATTCCGTTATGGAGACAGCGGTGAAGTGGGTATTCGTTTAATGTACGACCAAGAGTTACAAAATTCAGTCGATGCCCTAAAAAATCTAACGATTACTCGAATGTCAGGACAAAACGTCACACTAGATATGATTGCCAATTTAACAGTCAAACCTAGACTTGCAGAAATTAACCGTAGCTACCGTCAAACCTCAATAACGATTGGTGGCAACTTACAAGATGGCTTTACCTTAGAAAATGCGCAAAAAAGCATTAAAGGTGTAATGGAACACATCAAATTACCCACAGGTTACGATTGGACTTTTGATGGCAGCATAAAACGCCAAAATCAAAATGAAAGTGCCATGCAAACTAATATGTTATTGGCCCTGATTATGATTTACATCGTAATGGCTGCCTTGTTTGAGTCATTACTGTTACCCACAGCTGTGATTACCTCATTGTTGTTTTCGATGACGGGTGTATTTTGGGCATTGTTTGCAGCTGGTTTACCTATGTCAATTATGAGTATGATTGGCATGTTAATACTGATGGGAATAGTGGTGAACAATGGCATTGTGCTGGTGGATAGAATAAACCAGCTAATCAATATGGGTTACGCGGTGCAACAAGCCATCATCGAAGCCTGTCTAAACCGTGTTAGGCCGATACTAATGACTGTAGCTACAACGGTATTAGGCTTAGTGCCACTTGCTTTTGGCAGTACTCGTTTAGGCGGAGATGGTCCACCCTACTCGCCTATGGCAATTTCTATTATTGGTGGTTTACTATTTTCAACTTTAACCAGTTTGGTATTAGTTCCATTAGCTTACTTACTATTACTTAAGCTTAGGGCAAAAACCGTTGAATTGATCTCCAGCAGCAAACGAATAGTTAATCGAGTTATCAGTATTTAACCTGAGCTCGGGTTATTTAATAATGGGAGAACAACATGAGTAGATGGATTGTATTACCGATACTAGCCTTAGCCGCGATTGGCTTTTATAGCATTGGCAACGTTTCTAGTTTGGTTGTGTTTTTGATCATTGGTTTTATGTTTGAGTTAGCCTTTTGGTTCAAGGCATTTCCTAAAAAAAGGAATAAACCTTAAACTCAAAACCACTTTCACTATTTACTTCTCTAATACCTCAGACAACAGGTTAATCGCCTGTTGTTCTGCTTCATCTAACTGGCCATCAGCCAGCGCAACATCCCTAACTAACTGCATTGCTTTTAGTTTCATATCACTATCAACCAACAATTTGGCTCTATGCGTTAAATACTCATCCACTTTGTTAGTTTTTATGGCGGCATAACATTTCAGTAACGTAGTGGTGTAATACTCTTCTTTGCTGATATCAGAATTCCAATCAATAGTACTCAACCATTTACGCATAAATTGTGTTTCTTGTTCAGTGATCACACCATCAGCCACGATTAAAAACAACACTAAATCAAACAGAGCCTCTCGCTGCTTTTGGTCTTGGCAATGGCCCATATCTATTGACTGAATAAATAAATCAAATTTCATCTGTTACTCCTTAAAAATAGAATATTTAGCAAAATTGGATTCGTATTCCCCCTAAGCTTTGCAAGAATCCGTGCAAGGTAAATTGAGAATTGGTTTGCTTTGGTTTAGGCTAACGCAAATTTTCTATTTTGCGTAACTATTAATGATAAAAAATGATCCTAATCCAGTATATTCTGCTGCGAGTAATCGATATGAAAATATGCCCTATCGCAGATGCGGTAAAAGCGGTCTTCAATTACCGGCACTATCGTTAGGACTATGGCAGAATTTTGGTGCGGTCGACTCACCAAAAAATGCTCAAGACATGTTACATCGGGCATTTGATTTAGGTATTAATCATTTTGATTTAGCAAATAATTATGGCCCTCCTTTTGGATCGGCTGAATCTACCTTTGGTCAAGTTATGGCCAAAAGTTTTAAGCCGTATAGAGATGAAATGTTGGTATCCAGTAAGGCGGGATACGATATGTGGGCTGGGCCTTATGGTATAGGTGGTTCAAGGAAGTATTTAATCGCTAGTTGCGATCAAAGTTTAAAACGCACAGGGCTGGATTATTTTGATGTGTTTTATTCTCATTGTTACGACCCTGACACGCCACTTGAGGAGACCATGCAAGCATTAGATTATATTGTACGTTCTGGTCGCGCTTTATATGTAGGGATCTCTAGTTATTCACCTGTTCACACCAAACAAGCGATTCGTATATTACAAGATTTAGGTACCCCTCTTCTCATTCATCAACCTAGTTACAATATGTTTGACCGATGGATAGAAGATGGATTAACCGACGTATTGTTAGAGGAAGAAATTGGCTCTATTGTGTTCTCTCCATTGGCTCAAGGTTTTTTAACCAATAAGTATCTCAAAGGCGTTCCACAGGGTTCACGCGCATCTCGTGGTGAGCAGATTTATTTAAATGAAGATAATATCAGCCAAGAGAAAGTAGCCAAAGTCACGCAACTCAATGAACTCGCTTTACAACGAGGTCAATCACTCGCTCAAATGGCAGTAGCATGGGTGCTCAACAACCAAGCGGTAACGAGTGCGATTATCGGCGCCAGTAGAGTCAGTCAAATTGAAGACTGTGTGGCGGCTTTAGATAACTTAGAATTTACTCAACAAGAACTTAGCAGCATCGACACTATTTTAGCAAAGTAAATTTTTAGGAAAGTAAATTGCCAACACATCTAGCCATCATTAATCCCAAAAGCCCACAAAACATGGGCAGTATTTTACGTGCTGCCGGATGTTATCAAGCACAAAGCATTCGTTATACAGGTGAGCGTTATGCGCGGGCTAAGGCATTTCAAACCGACACTAAAAATGTGCATTTGAATATAAAAGTCAGTCATGTAGACGAAGTGATAAATGCAATAACAGACGAAAACCTTAGTAAAGTAGCAGTAGAGTTAGTTGAAGGGGCGACACCACTACCTAATTTTGTTCATCCCGAAGACGCCTTATATATTTTTGGCCCTGAGGACGGCTCAATAGAACAAGAAGTTGTAGATCAGTGTGATCATGTGGTTTACGTGCCTACTGTTGGCTGTATGAATTTAGCCGCTACCGTCAATGTGTTGCTTTACGATCGCTTAGCGAAAACCACACCAATGCCTGAAAACGATGAAGTGATTAAAAAAAGCAGAGATACCAACAACCGCACAAAAGCAAGATAGCGCCATTTATTAATGAAATGTTAACTATTTGATTTTCTCAATAACATTTCCTTTGTCATCTTTCGCTAACCGTGTGAATATAAAATTTACGAAAAGCCGTACTTATTGTATTTAAGTCACACAAAAAAATAGAAGGAATATCTAATGAGTGATGATAACCGCATCCCACGAAATTCAGAAAACGACCATACTAGGGAAATGGCCGAAGTCCGTAGACAGTTTATTAAACAAAAAACGGGTGCAGAGCTAACCCATACTGGCCAATTTAGTATCGATCCAGCAGTGTTACCTGGTAATGTCGAAAATTTTATCGGTGTAGTGCAAATGCCAGTAGGTGTGGCAGGTCCTGTTTTGATCAACGGCGAACATGCAAAAGGTGAATTCTACGTTCCTCTTGCGACTACCGAAGGCACACTGGTTGCCAGTTATAGTCGTGGTATGCGCGTGATCAATGAATGTGGAGGAGTCAAAACCACTGTTGTTGAAGGCTTTATGCAACGAGCTCCCGCTTTTATTTTTAACGATGCCCGGGAAGCAAGAGATTTTGGTCATTGGATAGAAGAAAACTTTGACAAAATTAAAGCAGTCTCAGAGACCACGACTAGCGTAGGTAAACTCATACATATTCAGCAATGGTCTGTATCTAAAACTAAATACTTACGTTTTAACTACACTACGGGTGATGCTGCAGGTCAAAACATGGTGGGTAAGGCAACCTTAATGGCCTGTGAATGGATCAAAGCCAATTCACCTATTCCTTGTATGTACATGTTATCCGGAAATATGGATACCGATAAAAAACACTCTCACCTTAATATGCTGCATTCAAGAGGCAAGCGGGTTATTGCTGAGATAGTGCTTAAAAAAGAAGTGTTAGCTCGTGTCATGAAAGTCGACACTAAAATGCTAGCTGGTGCATCTGTATTAGCGAACACAGGCGCTCAAATGGCCGGAGCCGCTTATAACGGTCCGCATTCAGCCAATGGCATTGCATCTTTATATATTGCCACAGGCCAAGATGAAGCCAACGTGGTGGAATCTCATGCAGGTATGTTGTCACATGAGTTATTGGATAACGGCGATTTGTATATGTCGGTCACGTTACCATCGCTTATAGTCGCAACCTTCGGTGGCGGAACAGGCCTTCCCACACAAAACGAATGCCTACAAATGTTAGGTTGTGTTGGTAAAGGTAAAGCCGAGAAGTTTGCAGAAATTGTTGCAGCTACAGTACTGGCAGGTGATATATCTCTAGGTTGTGCGGTTATAGCTGGCCACTGGGTGAGTAGTCATGATCAGATGGGTAGAAACAGATAACTAATCAGTTAAAACACAAAGCCCGGCAAATATCCGGGCTTTTTTATGTCTGATTTTTAGTGTTTATGAAATTGAACTCACTAAGCGGCCACAATGGTCACAGGTACACCGTTTAATACCGCATTACCTGATAACTCATCCAGCACCATTTCATCTGTTAAGTCATTCACGCTGACCCCTGAATGTTGCTCAGCCGTTTTCCACTGGCTACCTTTTTTGTTATGTCCCCAGCCATGAGGAATAGAAATAACACCGGGCATGATTTTTTCGGTGATTTCAGCAGGCAATGACACTTGCCCTACTCTAGACGTGACGGTGATCATCTGTTGATCTTGAATACTATGTTTCTCGGCATCTTCTGGATGGATTTGCGCAGTACATCGCGACAAACCATTGTTGGTGCCTTTCACCATTCGTTGGCTATTGTGTAGCCACGAGTTATTGGTTTTAAGATGCCTACGACCAATTAATTGCAAACTGTCATCATTAGCCTCCCCTGATAAAGACAAGTCAGCAGCAAAAAAGTGTTTATCTAAACGTGAAAGATCTGACATAAAGTAATCAAAACTTAAGTTAATCTTTTTATCGTTATGGTAAATAGCCTCAGGTAAATCACGTTGCAGCGGGCCGAGATCAATACCATGTGGTTTTTCTAGCAACAAATCTATGCTCAGCTCTTTGCCTTCATGACGATAACTACCACTTTTTAATAGGTCATCTACTACCCCTTTAGGTTCTTTTTGCCAAAGTGTTTGATATTTATCTGTGGGTAAACCATTCAACTTATCTAAACGCTCGGCTAGGCCTAGGTAGATTTGCCAATCAGTTTTGCTATTCTCGGCGGGAGGGAAAATAGCAGGTGAGAACTTAGTACTGTTCCTTACTGCGAAATTATGGAAAACAACATCGTAGTGATCTCGTTCTAATGCGGTAACAGGCGGCAAAATAATATTCGCATGGCGTGAAGTTTCAGTGATATAAAAATCCACTGCCACCACAAAGTCCAATTGTTCAAAGGCTTTATCTAATTGCGGACCATTAGGAGTGGTTAAAATAGGATTACCCGCCCCTATTACCATGGCTTTAACCTGCCCTTCGCCTTCGGTGAGTATTTCTTCAGCTAATGCCGACACCGGAAATTCACCAGCAAAAGCCGGTAATTTACGTACTCTTGAATGAAAATTAGCGATTGAACCACGACCCGAATGAGGTAACAGGTCAGCTGCAGGCTGAGTAAACATCATACCGCCTTGCCTATCTAGATTGCCGGTAAGCATGTTAAACAACATGATCAAATATTGAGTAAGGGTGCCAAAAGCTTGCACACTAGCGCCCATTCGCCCGTAACACACTGCAGGCCCTGCACTACAAAATGATTCCACTAAACCAATAATTTGGCTTTCACTCATGCCGATTAATTTAGCCACTCGTTTGGCCGGATAATCCAAAACATATTTTTCGACTGTTAATAAATCAGGCGCAAAACCTAATAATTCATCGGCGGCAACCAGTTGTTTATCAAACAAAGTATGGATCATCGCTAACATCAATAAGGCATCAGTTCCTGGCTTGATAAAGTGATGTTCGCTACTCATATCCGCAGTTTCGGATTTTTTAGGGTCAATGACTACCACTTTACCACCACGGGCTTGAACGGCTTTTAGACGACGTTTGATATGTGGCACTGTCATTATGCTGCCATTCGAGGCCAGCGGATTACCGCCAATAATCATAAAATGTTGAGTATGATCAATATCCGGAATAGGTATTTGTGACTGATGACCAAATAGTTGGCGACTCACAATATGATGCGGCAGTTGATCGACTGAAGTGGCTGAATAACGATTATGTGACTTCAGTGCACGGTAAAAATAAGGGCCATATAAAATCGCTCCCATATTATGTGCATTAGGGTTACCAAGATAAGTTGCAACAGATTCAACACCATGCTTTTTTTGCACATCAAACAAACTAGTCGCTACTTTATCCAATGCATAATCCCAAGACACTTCCTGCCATCCGTCTTCGGTTTTCTCTATCGGCGTGCGAATTCGTTCAGGATCTTCGTACAAATCCTTTAATGCCATGGCTTTAGGGCAAACATGCCCTTCGCTGAAGGGATTTTGCTTATCACCTACGATAGACAATATTTCTCTGTCTTGGGTGGTAACTTCTATGCCACACATGGCCTCACATAAGGTGCAAGTCGAATAATGTTTTAGTTTTTCAGTAGCCATAATCAATGTCACAAAATTGTTAATGGTAGAAAGTTATCGATTTACGCTGTTATACACAAGCATCATTGTTAGTTATGTTTTCCGCTGGCTAAATTTATAGCCTAGACACAAACGTATAACTATTTTACCCTGTGTATTGGTCCACTAGTTGGCTACCAGTTTAGTTGTATTACTTCCAAGGAACCTAGTTGAAAATTAATGACACTAGTGCTCAAGACACTATTATTACCGCTAAAAAATCTAGCAAAAACTACCTATTGGGCGGATTGTTATTTTTAGTATTAATTATCGCGTTAATCATACTTTATCCGTACTTTTCTCGTTGGTCTTACTCTTCAATGTCGGTTTCAGCTGAACGTATTCGTATTGGTACAGTCAAGCGTGGTGATTTCGTTCGCGATTTGTCTATTCAAGGTCGAGTAGTAGCGGCTATCAGCCCGAAATTATATAGCCCAGCACAAGGTACTATTACCTTTCTAGTAGACGCGGGAGACTCGGTTTTACAGGGTCAAACGTTGGCGACAATAGACAGTCCAGAGTTATCCAATCAACTCAAACAAGAACAGTCCACCTTACAAAGATTGCAGTTCGAATTAGACCGACAAAGGATCCAAAGTAAAAAACAAGCACTAGAAAACCAAAAATCATCTGACTTAGCCAAAGTGGCCTTAACTGCCGCAGATAGAGAAAAACGCCGTGCAGATCAGGCCTATAAAAGTCACACCATTAGCCAAATAGATTTTGAAAAAGCCCAAGATGACTTAGAAAATGCCAAGTTAATTCATAAACATGCCGTTAATGACGCCAAACTTAATATTGAAAGTTTAGAATTTGAAGTACAAACCAAACAGCTACAAGTGGATAGACAAGCGTTACAAGTTGATGACTTAACGAGGCAGGTAGTAGATCTCACTCTGCTCTCTCCAGTGAATGGGATTGTGGGTAATTTAGCGGTGGAGCAAAAAAACCAAGTCAGTAAAAACCAAAGCATTATGAGCGTAGTGGATTTAACTGAGTTCGAATTAGATGTGGATATCCCAGAAAGTTACGCAGACGACTTAGCCATAGGCATGTTGGCTGAAGTCAACTTGAATGGACAAATTCATCAGGCAATATTAGTGACCATTTCACCTGAAATTGAAAATAACCAAGTAACAGGCCGCGTGCGATTTGCTAAAACTGACGAACAGGGTAATACACTGTCAGCGCCATCGGGTTTAAGACAAAATCAACGTTTGACCACTCGTATATTAATGGAAAGAAAGCAAGATGTACTGATGGTTGAGCGTGGACAGTTTTTACAAAGTGCCAATGGTAGCATTGCCTACGTGCTACAAGACGGGCTGGCAATTCGTACACCAATCAAAACTGGGGCCCGAAGTTTATCGGTGGTTGAAGTGCTTGATGGGTTAAGTAAGGGTCAGCAAATAATTATCTCCGCTACCGACCAATTTGACGGTGCTAACACGGTATTAATAAGCCAGTAATGCTCCAATATTACTTCAAGCTATCACTAAAAAACATAAGCCGTCAGAAAGGCTTGAGTGTATTGATTTCAACGACCCTTGGGCTGGGTATCGCTGCCTGTATGATAACTTATTCGCTAATCCATTTAATGTCCAAAGATCCTTTACCGAATAAGAGTGAGAGGGTCTTTCACATTCAATTTGATAATTGGCAGTTAGGCTTAGCCGCTATAGCACCTGACTTACCTCCCGACGAGGTCACTTGGCGTGATGCTATGAATATAGTGCATGCCAAACAAGCTAAGTATCAAGCGGCTAATGCAATAACATGGGGAATGGTGACGCCGGCCGATAAAAACATCCCTCCTTTTTTGGGTATTATTCGCGCTACGCATGGTGAGTTTTTCCCCATGTTTAAGGTGCCATTTTTATATGGACAAGGTTGGCAAAATTTCCCTGCAAACAATGTTGAGTATGTCACTGTATTAAGTAAATCTACAAACAAACGGATCTTTGGAGGACTTAACTCTGTTGGTCAAACTTTACCAATGTTAGGTAAGTTATTCACGGTCGTTGGTGTGTTAGATGATTGGCATCCTAGTCCAAAGTTTTTTGATATGTCGTTTGGAGCGTTTTACCAACCTGAAGACATTTATCTGCCTTTACAAATAAAATCTGAACTTGAACTACCCCATGGCGGCAACCTAAATTGTTGGGAAACCAATATAGCTGATGATTATCAAGCCATTCTTAACTCCGAATGTGTCAACTTAAATTTATGGGTTGAATTGCCAAGCGCTCAAAATAAACAGCAGTATGAAAATTTCCTAAAAGCATATGTAGAACAACAAAAAGCACTGGGCCGATTCCCAAAAGCCATTAATAATCAACTTCTAGATATAAACCAATGGCTCGCACATAAAGAGGTGGTTAGTGCAGACATGTATGTATTTTTTTATCTAGCCTTATTATTTTTATTGGTGTGTTTATTCAATGCAGCCAGTTTAATGAGCACCAAATTCACCGCTAAAAATAGTGAAGTTGCCCTTAGAAGAGCGTTAGGTGCGAATCAACAGTCGATTTTTGCCCAATGTTTAACAGAAACCAGCATTTTAGGCGGTTTAGGGGCGTTAATCGGCTTAGTGCTTTGTATATTTGGTTTGCAAGGTATCACCTATCTTTACCCTAATTTCAGCGCTTTTGTCTCGTTAGATATGACTTTGATGTTGATTACTGTGTGCATAAGCCTTGTCTCTAGTATCTTAGCGGGCTTAATACCGATTATTAAAGTATGTAGGTTAGCACCAGCGAGTTATCTGAAATGATAACAAAAGTTAAAAAATATATCTCTCAATTACCTTTTGCGCGCATTGCTTACAGACCAATGTTTAGCACTTTGCTTAGACAAAAATATGCCATGACGGTATTAATCTTACAGATAGCGCTAACCTTGGCGGTCATCAGTAATGGACTATTTATTGCCTCTCAACGCCTTGATATATTGCAACGTACAAGCGGCATAGATGAGAATAATACTTTTGTTTTAACCAGTTCTGGCTTTACCGAAAACTTTGATCCTAAAACCAGCATGCAAACTGATTTAGCTGAATTTAGACAGATGCCAACTATTATTGATGCGGTCGCCACCTACTCTTTTCCGTTTAGTGGCAGCAGCGAATGGGACGATTTACGAACCCTACTCGGTAACGAACAAAATTCGGTACCGGCTTCGAGTTACAAATTAGATGAACATGGCATAAATGCGTTAGGTCTGTCACTCATTGCGGGAGAAAACTTCAGCCCAAGCGAAGTACTTTGGCAAACAGAAAGCAATAAAACCATCCCTAATGTGGTGATTATCACAACTAGTGTTGCGGAAGGTTTATTCCATACTCAAGACTGGTCATCGCTAGTCGGCAAAACCATTTTTATTAACGAAGCACATAGCGCAATCATTAAAGGCATTGTGCTTCAACTGCAAGCACCTTGGGATCCAGTAGGACAAATTGAAAACAGTATAATCTACCCTAGAGTGGTAACGCGTAACTCCGCGCGTTACTTAATTCGCACAAAACCTGCAATGCTGCAATCCACTATTGCTGAAGTAGAAAGGCATCTAGGGATGAGTAATCAACAGCGCATGATCCGTAAGGTACAAACAATTCAAACACTTAGAAAAGAAGTATACGGACCCGATATTGCAGCTATTACAATTTTACTCGTGGTGATTACAACACTCAGTATTATAGCCGCTATGGGTATTGGCGGCATCACCAGTTTTAATGTACTGCAACGACATAAACAAATAGGTATTAGGCGTGCACTAGGTGCAAACAAAATCGATATTCTAAGTCAGTTTTTTGCCGAAAATATTATGCAAACCTCTGCTGGTATATTTATCGGCTGTATTTTTGCTGTAGGGCTGAACATGTTTTTAGTCGCGCAATATGCTTTACCTAAACTTCCCTTCATTTACATTATATTCGCTGCATTATGTTTGTATGTATTGGGTATTTTGGCCACATTAAAACCAGCATTAAGAGCCATGAATGTGTCTCCTGCCGAAGCTACAAGAAGCCAATAAATTAGGTTACGTAATTAACGTTAAAAAATATTTTTCTGTTTTTTAAACCTTTTTGATTATTGCCTCGACTTAGTTGGTGATTGTTCAAAAATTTCAGGGAAAAAGATGAAAATAGCAGACACCAGTGGTCAAGATACCGCTGTCGTAAAACAGTCTAATAATAAGACAAAATGGCTACTCTTAGGTTTGATTGTGATTGTAGTTTTGGCCTACATGATCCTCGCCCCTGCCATCAGTAATTGGTCTAACTCAGATACCAGTGTTTCTGCACAAAGAGTACGTTTAGCCACAGTGACGCAAGGTGACTTTGTACGTGACTTATCAGTTCAGGGACGCGTAGTAGCAGCTGTCAGCCCTAAGCTATACAGTCCAGCGCAAGGCACTATTACATTTGAAGTTGATGCAGGTGATACCGTATTAAAAGGTCAAGTACTCGCCACCATAGACAGCCCAGAACTCACCAACCAGCTCAAACAGGAGCAATCAGCCCTGCAACGTTTACAAATGGAATTAGACAGACAAAAAATCCAATCCAGTAAACAAGCACTGGTTAATCAAAAAGCGGTAGACCTAGCTAAAGTATCCCTCACCGCTGCGGATAGAGAGAAGCGCCGAGCAGACAAGGCATTCTCCAGCCAGTCCATTAGCCAGATTGATTTTGAAAAAGCCCAGGACGACCTAGAGAACGCACGTTTAGTGTTTAAACATTCAGTTAAAGATGCCGAGCTTAATTTAGAGAGTTTAGAGTTTGAAGTGAAAACAAAACGTCTGTTTGTCGAGCGTCAAAAGTTATTGGTTACAGAGCTTAGCCGTCAAGTAGATGAATTGATCCTACTGTCGCCGGTCAATGGTCTAGTCGGCAACTTGTCTGTAGAGCAAAAAAATCAGGTGGCAAAAAACCAATCTATTTTAAGCGTGGTGGATTTATCTGAATTTGAAATAGAAGTCGATATTCCAGAAAGTTACGCCGATGACTTAGCCATTGGCATGGCCGCCCAAATCAACCTCAATGGTGAAACGCATTCAGCAAAACTCGTGACCATCTCACCTGAAATTGAGAACAATCAGGTTACCGGTAGAGTGCGTTTTGCCTCCCTTTCCCAAGGTGGTGTTAGCCAACCTCAAGGCCTACGTCAAAATCAACGTCTAACAACACGGATTTTGATGGAAAACAAACAAGATGTGTTAATGGTGCAACGTGGGCAATTTTTGGAAACCGGAAACGGCAGAGTCGCTTATATAGTCAAAAATGACATGGCTGAACGCACGTCTATCGCCACCGGTGCTCGGAGTTTATCTAGTGTGGAGGTGCTTAATGGCCTTGCAGTTGGTGACACCATAATAGTCTCAGGCACAGACCAATTTAATGGCGTACAAAGTGTCTTAATTACTCAATAGCTACTCAATAATTTAAAACAAATAATCACAATTACAGTTAGGGACAGTTCTAATGTTAAAAATGACAGACGTAAAAAAGGTATTTCGCACGGATTTAGTTGAAACTCATGCATTGCGCGATTTTAATTTGCATGTGGGTGAAGGTGAATTTGTTGCTGTGACTGGGCCTTCAGGCTCGGGTAAAACAACATTTTTAAACATCGCTGGATTACTCGAAACCTTTAATAGCGGAACCTACGAGTTAGACGGTCA
>NZ_CAJWCF010000048.1 GCF_913020055.1 uncultured Paraglaciecola sp.
TTTGATAGTCGATTTTAACAACCACTATCTTGGCTCATTTGAAGCCGTTATGGGAGGAGAGGGTCCATACCATTAATTCTAAAACAGCTTTCGTTCTAACCATAATAGACTCATAGACAAGACCAGCAGCCCCCATAACCAGCTTTTATCAAGGGGCTTCACTGAGCCTTCTTCAAACCGTTTTGTGTCTTTGTGTTGTGCTATGTTTTCGCTAGCTTGATGATTTTGAGCTTGTTGCCATACTGACCAGTCTTGCTCAGCATAGGCATAAAACCAGCTATCTAATGACCACTGTTTGGCATTTTGTGGTTCAGCCAATTCAGTGTTTTCTGACCAAGTTAACTTATGCCAACCGTTCCTTGTTGGCCACACTGTGAGGCAGTGTTGTTCGGTTTGCACTAAGTCGTGAGTCAATAGTAAAGGTTGCTGGTTAGCATTATGCATAGTCACTCCTGAATCGCCTATACCCAGTAAACACCTTTGCTTAGCTTGATTAACTAAAGTGAGTGAATCGGGGGCAGCATTTAACCAATAAGGCGTTTGTTGGGGCCTGGCTAATGCATAAGTGACACTCTGCCAATAGTGACTGTATTGTTCTGTTAACCCAGCTGTTTGCCAGCCATAGGTCGAATTGATAAGTGATACCGCCACTTGTCCCAAACCGATATGGCTAAGAGACACCAGTGTTTGCGCGGCATTGTTTTGTACCAGTGGAGTATACTTAACAGCTGTGATCTTGGCTTTTACTAATGGCATAACCTGTTCAATTTGGCTGTGTGGCCAAATGGGAATCGATGCATAATTCGCTACATCTAGTGGTTTAATCTCAATATCCGATAGCCAGTCCATTGCCGGCACAGGCCATGCGTTGATGAGATCATTATCGGCAATAATATAAACCCCCAAACCTTTTTTAACGGCTGCTTGCAAGGCGCTCATTGGTTGCTTTTTTAATGCCAATAAGGCGCGTCCATCTATGACTAACCAATCAAAGTTATCTAACGCCTGACCAATAAAGGGTGAAGTGATTTGGGCCAAATCTGTTGCGCTTAGGTTGATATTTTGCCGGATATCTTTGTCTTGACTGATTTGGGTCAAGACACTTATCTGATTACCGAACTCTGCTGCCCAGTTTTTTAATTGCCGTGTTTCAAACGATGGACTTGATTGTTTTATTAGTATTTTTAGCTTTGCTGGATTTGTGACTGAAAATGCGATGGGTTCGTCTGTTAACACTTCAGAGTCGTTGTTTTTATTGAGTTGTAGCCGATAGGTCCACTGGCCAATACTTTTTGCCGGAAAGCTCAAAGCAAAACGCTCAAAGGGTTTAATCCTAGTTGTTTGGATGATTTTCCCTGTAGGATCTAACAAATGTAATTGGTAAATGACTTTTGTTTCAAGGGGCTCATCTGAGCCTTGTAGTTGCCCCTTAATTTCGACAAATTGCCCTACAGCCAAGTCTCTTGGCCAAGACATATCCACTAGCCCTAAACGTGGTTGCGAAGCTGAAAACTTCACTGAAACATTATTGAATGTTTCCCCCATAACTAATTGTAAATTTTGCCATTGGCTTGAGTTAAGCCCGTCACCTAAGACAAACAAATTATCAATAGTATCTTGGTGGGATAATATTTGTGACGGAACATCAATCTGCGTAGCAACATCAAATATACGGCTATTAGTCACTGATTTAGCCGCCCCTCGCATAACAAATACAGCTTGCGGAGAGTCTATTTTCTCTAATTGCTGATTAGTCGCCCCATGAGTAATCAGATAAACCATTGAAGGTTGCTTACTGGTTATTTGGATATCAAAGGCTAATCCCACAACCATCAAAGCGGCAACAGTATTCATCAGCAACACGCCTGCGAGCCTTGCCTTTTTGTGTTTTAGTCGCTGACCCGCAAAGTAGCAAGTGATAGTTAAAACAATTATTACCAGCAAAACCATTAAACTTGCGGCAATGGGATAAGCGGCAAATAATCCTAGTGAGAAAGTCACTGTTGAACGTCCTTTTTCTGTTGTTGTAAAAATGCCTGATATTTTTGCAACATCTTGTTCTGTGGTGAATAGGATGTTTGCCTAGTTGTCGGAACAGCGATAGGTGGGGGCAGTATTTGCCACAATTTTTTACGTAACTCACTGATACAGTCTTCGCAATTAGTTAGGTTAAAAGAGTCCTCTAATTGGATTTTCTCTAATGTAGCGATAAAAGTAATGTCCTTAGGAGTGACAGATAGTTGCTCTGAAAAATAGGTTTTTACTTTTTCGAGTATGCTAGTTTGTTCAATTGTTAAGGTGTTATTTAATGACTTATCTAAGTGTTGATTTAGAATAGTGAGTAAGGCTAATTGTTTAGCTGTGTTTTGTTTAGTTGTTGTTTCATTACGCTGGTAACTTAGTATGTCGGTTAGATCGCCTTGATAGCGTCGTTTTTCAGATACCGGAGGCGGTTCAAAACCTAATCGTTTAACGTAAATGCGTTCGGCTTTTTTTGCTCGGTTCAATAGTTCTAAAGCTTGATTTTCAAAGGGTAATGCTAGTTCTGGCTGGGAAAGTAACAAATGTAGTTCAGCCTGCCACATGTTAGCAATCGCCCGCTTCATTAATAGTTTGGGGTTTGGAGTACCATTTTTAATAAAATTACCGTCATCGGCTTCACCATGAGCATGCCCAAACTGTGAAATAACTGTGCTATAGCCTGATTTGTCCGCGCCGTCTGAGCCGTGCTCAGAGTCTTCGTGTTCATGTTCTGCTGCTGGTTTTTCTGCGTCATCAGCATGTTTATCATCTTCATTATGCTCTTCATGTTCCAACTCTGGGCCAGCCTCCATTGCCTGAGGTGTGCCACTGTCAAATTCATCACCTAAAAACTGCCCATATTTTTGTTTAAGAAAACTTTGTGCTGCGCCTAATTCTCGAGAAATGTGGTTAATTTCATCTTTTGACAGGTTATTTTTATCAGCGATTAATTCTTTGGTTTCTATAATAATTTGTCTTTGGCTTTTAAAATACTCAGGCATAAAGTCTATTAACGCACCGTCGGCTAAAACCGCCTGTTGCTCATCTTCAAGCCAGCGAATTATTTTACTGGCAGAGCGACTTTGCTGGGCAATGGGTTGGCGGTTATCCCATGCTCTAATACTAAAATATAGTTCGTCACCGGGTTGCATATTTAGCTCGGTTAAATCCCAGTTTTTAACGAAAAGTGTCTTGCCTTTCTCTGAAGAGCGGGAATCGAATTGAAAGGTTTGATCACGAAACTTAACCGCCTCGCCGGAACCACTGGCAATCGAAGCAAGAATTTCTACCTGACTTAAACCAAAGTCATCATCGATTGAAACAATCGCTTGTAGTCTAGGTATAGAATCTTTAGCCAACTCGGTAATAGTTTGAGTGGGTTCGACAAAACGAATAGTGGGTTTGGTATCAGCGATGACAGCAATCGTGTGAATCTCTCCCAGTATCTTTTCATCAGCAGAAAGGTGGTAAATACCTGATTGACTCAATACTGTACTGGCTAAGTAGTAATCATCGGCTTGTTGAATAAGGGCTACTCGTTGTTTATTAGGCAGTAGTATTGATAAGTCGTTTTGTTGAGTAAATCCGCTGAACTGCAGTCGCCAAGTCACAGTTGAGCCCGCAATCAATTCTAAGTTCAAATCTGTTGTTTGTCTTGTCGCTAAACCTGTGTAACTGGGCGCAGTGACAGTGATGCTTTTAGTCACTAGGTTAATGGGTAGTGTAGGTTTTGGAGCTTGATTGACCAATTCAGTATTAGCTGGTTCGACTTGGGAAATAAAATCAGCAGGTATCAGTTTAATTAGTATGAATATTAGGACTACAGCCGCGCTTAATAATGTTGCTGGCTGGAATGAATATTTAGGTAAACGCGAGCTAATGTCTTTTGATAATAAGCTTTCTACTTTTGGTTGAACGCGATTTTTTTGTAATTGTTGTAAGGTTGTTAGGCCGCTACTAGGCAACAATATTAACTCGGCACTTTCTTCACATTCACTGAATTGTCGATTTAGATGCAACAACACCTTGTTCGCAGTAATATTTTGATATTGTTTGCTTTGCGAAAATAGCTGCGCAGCTAAAGCAGTTGTTGCTGCAACGGCAATGATGGGCAGAACGATCCACTCAGTCATCCAATGAGTGGCCAGCCCAGCACACAAAAATAGCAAAAATGTATAAGCGAGTTTTTGTAATAACCATCTACGCCTAAGGCGAATGACAATCTTATCCAGTGTTTTGTGCTGGGTTGTTGGATGACTAAACAATTATTGGTCCAACTCTGGTGATACTCGAGAATTAGGCCATTCGCTTAATAATCTTTCTAGAATAAAGACGCTTACCAAGATCAAAACCAACCAGATATGTAATGAAGTTGAGTCAGCCATGTTGCTGGATGTTTTTTTATATACTGCTGTCTTTTGAACCGCACTGTTTGATGAAGACTGAATGATTTGTGATGTGGATAATCGAGTGTTTTGTAACCACCAAACTTGGCTTTGTGAAGAAAATAATAACTGAGCCAAGGTTAAAACGAAGTCGACTTGTTTAACATCGTTAAGCTCTGCTTGAGTAATAAAAGTGGATTGCCATTGAGGGTCAAAAGGACGAACTGATTGTTCAAAAGGCTGTTCGCTGAGGTTTATAATTATCTCATCTGAAAGTAAGTGCCTACTTTCATTATTTGACTTTTCATAACTGACGTAATTGACACTTATATTTAAATTATTATGAGTATTAATCGCTTCGAATGCGGCGCGTAAATAGACTAATGATGTCGAACTGGAATCGTCGTAGAGCACTTTTATACTTGCTGTATATGGCTTAGTAATATCCTCTACAGGTATCTCTTTTACATGCCATTTAACTTGTTCAGGTAGCGGTATTTGTTTTCCAATAAACTGCTTTAGACTGTTTGTTGTATACACAGAAATCGCTGAGTCAGCTGATTGTTCAGCTAAATAGTCAGCCACCTTACTCCAAATATTAAGAGTCGGTATCTGCTGATTGTTAGTCGGCCATTGCGCTAATTCCATTTTATTAATGTTGCGATTTTTTGTACTGAGAAGCACTAAGTTTGAGTCATTGACTTGGTTTGTTAGTGCTTGTTTCTCTTCTTCTGTTGCGTGATTCAACCAGTCTTCAGTGACTAATACATGTGAGTTAACCTGCTGGTTTGAGTTCTGCCAATACACTTGGGCTAGTATCAGAGTTGCCAGTAAAAACATAAACAGTCGCAAAGCCAGCAACACTAATTGTGTCAATCTGAGCTGACGTAACCTGGGCGAGGTTTTTACTTTGATAAAAGCGATATGCGCAAAAGCTATAATACGAGGGCGGGCTTTGCTTAATAAATGAATCCCAAGTGGGATCAGCAATGACAACAAACCCAGAATAGCTAAGGGGGTTTCTAATGCGAATGGCATATTTAACATACCTTCATCTAAATTTTTGCCTAGCGGCTAAAAAACGATGCAGCATTTTATCTAACGGTTGGTCGATGTTGGCAATACAATGTTGAATGTTGAGCTGGCCAAAAGTCTTTTTTAACGAATCTTGCCAGGCTTGTCTCGCCGCAAAGTAGTCTATTTTTGCCTCGTCTGCCGAGACTAATATTTGTTGTTTACTCTCTCTGTCTTCAAAACGTATTTGCCCTTTATAGGGAAAAGTCAGTTCATCATTACTTTCTAATTGCATAGCTATGACTTCGGTTCTTTTACCGATCAAGTTCTGCATAAAGTCGACAATTTCATTGTTTTTTTGGTAAAAATCACTGAGCACAAAAATAAGACTATTAGATTGCATGTGGCTTAACTGGTGTTGTAAAACTTGCGGTGATGGGAACACCGAACCAGTAGACATTTGATTCAGTTGCACCAGCAATTTTTGCCAGTGTTGTTTACCGCTTAAGGCCGGCAAAAAGTGTAGACTTTCACTGGATAGACCTAATAAACCAATAGCATCACTTTGTTTGTGGGCAATGTAAGCGATAGTCGCTAACAGATGTTTAGCGTAGTCAAACTTGTGCCAGCCTTGATTAGACTCAGATGAATGCTGCAACATAGATGCACTGGCATCTATCACCAACCAAATATTAACGTTGCTTTCGCGCTCTGCTTCACGCACAAAATACCGGTCTGAGCGGGCAAATAACTTCCAATCAATATTGCCAAGAGCATCACCAGGCTCATAAGCTCGATATTGGCTAAACTCTAATCCTGTGCCCCGCTGAACACTGCCGTGTAAGCCGTGTAAAAGTCCTTGGGCAACTGTCTTAGCCACCAAAGGCATATCTTTGATACTGGCTAGTACAAGTGGGTCAATGAGTGATTGCATATTGGCGGTAGGCTCAGGGGTTAAACAGATGAAGCAAAGGGACTGGCTGGCTCGGCTAAGTCTTTTAATAAACCATCAACCACATCATCGGTAGAAATACTCTGGGCTTCAGCCTGAAAGCTTAATAACAATCTGTGCCTTAATACGCCATGCGCCACCTGTTTGATATCTTGCATAGTGACGGCAAAACGTTTCGAAAGTAACGCATTTGCTTTGGCACACAGCACCAAAGCTTGACCTGCACGTGGTCCCGCACCCCAGCGCACATATTGATTAACGCTTGATGACTGACTGTTACCAGGTCGTGTATTGCGGGCCAGTTGATTGATATAAACCAAAAGCGGTTCTGATATATCTATATCCCTTACGACATGTTGCAAGCTGATAATTTCGTCAGCATTTAAAACTGCATTTATTTTAGTTTGTGTATTGCCCGTTGTGCGGCGCAAAATTTCAATTTCTTCTAATTCAGTGGGGTAATCGACTTTTATAAACATTAAGAAACGGTCGAGTTGTGCCTCTGGCAAAGGGTATGTACCTGCTTGTTCAACAGGATTTTGTGTGGCTAATACAAAAAATGGTTTCGGCAATGTGTAACTCGTTCCAGCGTAACTGATACACTTTTCTTGCATCGCTTCTAACAGTGCCGCTTGGGTTTTAGGCGGTGTACGGTTGATTTCGTCAGCCAACAAAATGTTAGTGAAAACAGGCCCTTGCTGAAATTTGAAAAAACGGTCGCCTGAGTCATGATCGGTTTCTAATATTTCGGTGCCTATAATATCACTGGGCATCAAATCAGGGGTGAATTGCACACGTTTGAAGCCTAAGTCTAGGGTCTCGGTTAAGGCACTGACCATTAACGTTTTAGCTAATCCAGGCACACCTTCTAACAAACAATGCCCGCCCGCTAACATGCTAACCAACAATTGTTGGATGACATCTTTTTGGCCCACAATCACTTTGCCTACTTCGTGCTCAACCTGAGTCAACTTGTCTAATAATACGAGGACTTCTCGTTCGGATAAATTTTCTGTACTCATTGCTACTCTTAATGGTTAAAGTGAAAATATGGGCTGAACTGTGAGTATTTAAGCCGTCATTGCATATATCACAATGTTTACCGCAAACTTGGTGTTATCAACTTTCAACCAACGTTTGTTTCTAAAATCGTAGTCCCATTCACAGCCAAGGTCTTTATTGCTGTATAACACCGCTATTCGGCCATTTATCTCAATCGCTTTGAGGTACCCATGCACCAAATCGTCACCCCATCCATTTAGTTCTACCGAGGTACGTGGTGGCCCGTCAAATTCAAAAAAAGATGAATATAATGGGTGGTCATTGGGGATCTTCTTTAATGCTTCTGGACCAAACATGTCGGCCATTTGTGCTTCAAAGGTTTTGGCAAACATGCCGTCAATATCATGATTACAATCGTCGACAAAAACAAAACCACCGTTTTCCACGTAACGTTGAAAGTTTTGTCTTTCTTGCAAGTTAAACTGCACTAACCTGTGCCCGGCCATGTAACAAAAAGGCGCACTTAACATGCTGGGATCAGACAGTGGTATCACTCGTTCCTGCAAATCCACCCGTAAACTGGTGTATTCAATCAGCGAGTTAAGCACATTTGCGGGCATACGTTCATCTACTTCCCAATTACCTGACTCGTAACTCAGGCGGGTGAAGTAAAAGTCGTATTCACTATTTTGACTGTGCACAGCAAATGGCAGTGCCGTGAAAACGGCAACTGCACAGCTACTGCGAATAAAGTGACGACGATCCATTTAGATAAAACTCTTACAAAAAGCCACAAACTAGTTAGTCTGTGGCGAGATGTTTATACCGCGTCAGATAAACTGCTAAAGGTAAAGTCTCTGATTTTCATCGGCGGTATCATATTACCGTCGATACGTTCAGGTTTACCTAGCGCTTCTATATTGTTTAACATCACAATTGGACTTTCATTAAAGCGGAAGTTTTTAATTGGATATTTAATTTTACCATTTTCGATATAGAAAGTGCCGTCACGGGTTAAACCTGTGTAAAGCAAGGTTTGTGGATCTAATGAACGGATATACCAAAGACGCGTGACCAAAATCCCTCTACGGGTGTTTTTAATCATATCTTCTAAGGATTCATCACCACCTTCCATGATGATGTTATCGCCGTTGGGCATATAAGGCACACCTGTTTTCTTCGCCCAATAGGGTGAGTTTGGCATGTTGGCTATCACACCATTTTTGATCCAATCGGTGCGAGTCAGCGGATAGCCGTTACCAGAAAAAGGAGCCGTAGGTGCGATGGGATGCGCCGGATCTGAGTAGATGTTGACTCGTTCATCAAACATCTTTTCACCCAGTTTATTCTTAGGTACTTTTTCTGCGTCTTCGCCCTCTTTGGCTTTGTAGCTTAAAAAGCTGCGGCCTTCATCTGCGCCTCTTTGCGCAAAATTGCGAACCATATTGCCTAGTAGCCCCACGCTAGCTGCGGGTTCTAATATGACTGTGTATTTACCTGGTTCCATGGCTTTTGCATCGACCGAACCTAGAGACTTTTGGATTGCGATACTTGACGCTTTAGCCGTATCTAAAAGATCATAGTCACTGAAATTACGTGTAACCCAACCCGAACCTTTTCCATCTTCAGTACGAATAGTCACCGAAAAGTCGACGTCTGTGGATTTGTTATAGGCGAATAGACCTTTGTTATTGATGATCGCACTAAAAGTCACAAACTCTTCTAAAAAGCCAGCAGCCACTAATTTGTTCTTTTTAGAGGGGCCAATGCTGTCTTCTGCAGCTTGTGCTCTGTTTTCAGGTGAGACATTGGCTGTTGATTCAAAATAGGTTTTGGATGGTGCGTATTTTTGTGGACCAAATACTGGCATATGTTCAGCGTTCTCAGGTGCCAATTTAGCTAGCTCTTCTGAGCGACGTACCACTTTCTCAAGTGATGCATCGTCAAATTCATTTATGGTAGCCACACCCATACGTTTGCCGAATGTAGATTGCACAGCTAATACTAGATCGCTTTCTTCGCCTGCAGTAGACACAGTATTTCTCGCATAACGAATATTGCCGCCAATGCTGCCATCTAAGTTACATTCGATTTCATCAGCCTTAGAATATTTGAGTACTTTGGTCAGTAACTCTTTGGCTTTTTGTTCAGATAAAATAGTCATAATTGAATTCCTTCTAATAGGTTACCGACTTACACATTACGCGCAGTGTTGATGACGTTAATGTTGTTGAATCTCGTAGTCGGACAACCATGAGAAACCGCGCTAACCTGTGAAGGTTGACCTTTACCATCAAAGAACGAACCACCCACTCGATAATCGGATTTACCGGCTAATTGCGAACAATTATTCCAGAATTCTTGGGTGTTGGACTGATAGGCCACGTCTTCAATTTGGTCGACGATTTTGCCGTCTTTAATTTCGTAAAATAACTGCCCACCGAATTGGAAGTTGTATCTTTGTTGGTCAATAGAAAATGAACCACGACCTGCAATATAAATGCCTTTCTCAACATCTTTGATCACGTCTTCAGCAGAAATGTCTTTTTCGTTAGGTTTTAATGATACGTTTGGCATGCGCTGAAATTGCACATCACGCCAGCTTTGTGAGTAACAACAGCCATGTGATTCAGTTTGGTCGATCATATGTACTTGATCGCGCGTGGCTTGATAGTTAACTAAGATCCCATCTTTGACCAAGTCCCATTCTTTGGTTTTAACCCCTTCATCATCATAAGCAACATTGCCTAATGAATAAGGTTGGGTTTTGTCAGCAAACAAATTAACTCTGTCTGAGCCATACTGAAATTTACCGCTTTTCCATTTATCCAAGGTTGCAAAACTGGTACCAGCGTAGTTGGCTTCGTAACCTAATACTCTGTCTAGTTCTAAGGGGTGACCAACAGATTCGTGAATGGTCAACATAAGGTGAGCAGGATCTAAAACTAAGTCGTATTTACCTGGTTCAACTGACTTAGCTTTAAGTTTTGCCTTAAGTTGTTTACCAGCTGCGGCTGCATCTTCGACCATATCGTAAGAGTTGTTATAACCTACGTTAGCGCCAGTGATTTTGATTTTGTCTTTTTCAAGGCCGTCTAAATATTCAAAGCCCATGCCGACTGGATTACCTAAACCATTACGTTGTTTGAAGCCATTTTCGCCTATGCCTGTGGCAAAAAACGGGGCCCATAAACGATGTACATCTTGGTCGATGTAAGAGCCGTCTGTTGAAGCAAAATATTTTTGTTCGTTTACCAAAAATAAAATAGAGGTAATGTAGTTGGCACCGTTTGCCATAGCGGCATCATTCGCCGACAACAATAAGTCTACTTTGTCTTTAATTGGCACTTCCATAGCATTTTTCTTGATAGGCGTTTGCCAGCTTACGTCACCTACACCTTTTACTGGTGCGAGTTTTACCGGTGATGTTTGGAACTTTGAATTGGCTTTGGCTACAGCAACCGCTTGTTTAGCCGTTTTAGCCACACTGTCTGGAGTCATATTTGAAGTAGAAGCAAATCCCCAAGTACCATTGGCAATCACTCGTACACCTATACCCGCTGATTCGGTATTCACAATATTATCTACTCGTGTTTCACGGGTAGTAACAAATTGGTTTAGGTAGCGACCTATACGTGCATCTGCATAACTGGCCCCTGCCGCTTTGGCGGCGTTAAGAGCAATGTCTGCTAGCTTCTTTTTGTAGGCCACATCCATGGGTTTATCTAACATTTGATCTGCTGAAATAGCGATGCCTGATAAAGGCAACATTAACGCCCCCATGCCCACACCGCCGATTTTAATAAAATCGCGTCTTTCCATTATTTATTCCTCTGCCGTTAATTGATATTTTTTTTATATTTATCTAACCAGTGTATTGCATTGTTTGAATAGCACTCAACAGGGAAGGGCCAGTTATTTGAACTGAATACGTAACAAGCCGTTACAAATATCCATACATGTGAAATTAGGAGGCCTTACTTTGGCTCGAAATACGGTAAAACAGCTTTGGCCCATAATTCATATTGAGCAGCATTGGGGTGCAATAAATCAGGCATGACAGACTCTAACAATACATCTTCTTCATTGAGAAAAAGGTGATTGATATCCAGCCACACAAATTGCTGTCCGTCCGAGAATTCTTTGATTAATTTGTTTGCTGAATCGACGCGTTTACGCATACGTTTTAATTTATTTCGACTGCGTGGAAATATAGCCATCAACATCACTTTAGTATTTGGCAGACCCTGCTTGAGTTCATCTAAAATGGCTTTGACGCCAGCGGCTATTTCTTCTGGTGAGTCATGTCTATGTCCAGCATTGTTGGTACCTATCAACAAAACTACCCATTTAGGGGAGTGGTTGTTTATCTCAACGTTTTGCAAACGCCATAACAAGTGTTCGGTTCTGTCCCCCGCAAACCCCAGGTTGAATGCTTTGCGATGAGCGAAGTATTGTTGCCAATATTGCTCTCCCTCTGCTTCCCACTCATGGGTGATTGAGTCACCAATAAATAGAATGTCGATGGGCTGGTTTAATGCCTGAAGCTCAGTGTGTTTTTGCTGGTGGCGTTGCTGCCACCAGTCTTCAGTTCGTTCTGTTGGAATAACAGATAAGGGAAGCATCTCGGTTATTTGGTTTTCTGAACGAGTATCCAATCGTTGATCACATCTTCTAATACAGCCATTGGTAATGAACCTTGACCAATTACCGTATCGTGAAAGCTGCGAATATCGAATTTAGCGCCAAGCTGTTTTTCGGCTTTAGTACGTAATTCACGAATTTTGATTTCACCCATTTTGTAAGACAGTGCTTGACCCGGCCATGAGATATAACGGTCAATTTGGTTTTCGACTGATTTTTGGGTCAGCGCTGTATGTTGGGCTAAATAATCAATCGCCTGCTGGCGGCTCCAACCAAAAGCATGGATGCCGGTATCAACTACAAGTCGCACAGCACGCCACATTTCGTAACCTAAACGACCATAATCACTATAAGGGTCTTGGTAGAAACCTGCTTCTTTACCTAAACGTTCTGAATACAAACCCCAACCTTCACCAAAGGCTGAATGGCTCAGTGTGCGTCTAAATTCTGGTACATCTAATTCCATCGCAATGGCATTTTGTAAATGGTGCCCAGGTACAGCTTCGTGCAGGCTTAAGGCTTCTAAGTTATAAAGCGGTTGTTGGGAAGGCTCAGAGGTTAAAAAATAAGTACCGGGTGTACGGCTATCTGGTGGTGGCATATAAAATGCGCCTCTAGAAGCTGAACCTTTAATAGTAAAAGTATTGCGCGGCAGGTGACCAAAAAATGTGGGTAACTTGCCATACATTTTCATGGTAATAAAAGCCGTTTTTTCGAGTACATCTTGTCGGTCAGCCGCATAAAATTGCGGGTCTGTAGCCAGAAACTGTAAAAATTCAGCGTAACTACCGTTGAATCCGACTTGGTCAATGATTGCCTGCATTTCAACACGAATACGCTTCACTTCACTTAAACCCAAGTCATGGATTTGTTTGGGCGTAGCATCGGTTGTGGTGTAATAGTTGGCTGTGTAGGCGTAATAATCTGCACCACCTTTAGCACTAGCAATGCCCGGCTCTTTGCGACAATTAGGCATGTAGTCGTTGACAAAAAAGTCATAAAAATTCTGATAGGCATTTACCACTGCTGATGTGATTAACTCTTTAGCTTGTGCGCTATAAGTGCTTTTTTGTTGTTGGTTAAACGTCTTAGGAAAACGGGTGAAAGGTTCAAACAATGCACTGTCTTTTGGGGTTTTGACTATGTGTGCACTGATGGTTTGATGGTAATCTTTAAAACTTTCGCAGTGATGTACATAACCGGCGGTTAAACCCGCTTTCATCAAGTTGATGTTTTCTTGATTAAAACGTGGGTAGTCGGCAAGACTAATCAGAAAGTTGTCATAATCTTCGCTGGTTAAAAATGCCATATTAGCCGGTGCTTCAGCAAAGTAAGTGTGCCAACCACTTAAAAAGTTAATCGGAAAATACTTGTCTTGATATTGGTGACTTTGGGCTTCTGTTTCTCGCTCATATTTAAATAAACGGTAATTCATTAACTGCTCTTTACTTAAGGTCTGAGTATCAACCTTGCTAAGTCTTTCCAATACTTGGTTGTTGTAAGCCTCTCGCCTTGCGATAGCCTGTGGGGTAAATTCGGCTAATTTAGCATTTGGTTTCCAACCATCTGGATCAGTACGGAAAAAGACCTTTTCTTTTTCCGCGTTTTGCCAATGTTGGTCGATGATATTTGAAAGATCTTTATTGGCGTCTGCAAAGGTGTTCCAGCTAAGGGCTGTGAAAGTAAATGCGACTAAAACTTTATTAAACATGAATGTTCTCTTATTTTCTGTATTAAGCGGGTATTGCGGCAATTTTACCGATAGGCGATGTGAGTGAATCTGGTGGTACGGTAAACCATTGGATCCCTTTATCGGTCATATACATACAATCTTCTAAACGCACACCAAAATCACCAGGAAGGTAAATGCCAGGTTCATTTGAGAAACACATGCCAGGCTTTAACGTTTCGGCTTCACCATGTACGAAGTTTACCGGTTCGTGGCCTTGCATACCTATGCCGTGGCCTGTTCTATGCGAAAGCCCAGGTAGTTTGTAATCTGGCCCTAAGCCTTGTTTGACGTAATAGGCGCGTACCGCGTCATCCACTTTACCAGCAGGTGTGCCGAGGGTGGCAGTTTCAAAGGCTATTTGTTGACCTTGTCTAACTGTATTCCAAATTTTTTGTTGTTTTTTACTCGGTTCACCAAACACAAAAGTACGGCTAATATCAGATTGATAACCCTCAACACTGCAACCACAATCCATCAACACTATTGATCCCTCGCGGATAGTTTGTTGTTGATTAGTACCATGAGGGTAAGCGCTGGCTTCGTTAAATAATGCCATATTCCAAATATCGCTACCGCCCAAAGCAGATTGCGCTGAAGACATTAAGTCTTTTACCTGTGACTGGCTCATGCCTAATTCAAGTTGTGACCAAACATGCGCATAAGCGGTTAGGGTAATTTCATTCGCTTTGTGCATCAATTGTAATTCGTGTGTGTCTTTAAACATGCGACAGCCTAAGGTAATAGGCTCAGCACTGACATCTTGCATCTTGGGTAACAGCGACATGATTTCGCGCTGCACAAAATAGCGCACCGAATCTTCAAAGGCGAGGGTGCCTTGGGTGATCTTTCGGTCATGCAGTATTTGTTTGACTCGTTCAAAAGGGCTTTCGTGCTCTTGCCAAACGCGCACGTCCTCACCAACTGCAAGGCTTTCCCGAATGCTGGGCTCTTCAAAAAACGGGCAAACAACGGCTATTTCGCCTTCATTCGGGATCACCACTGCTGTGAGTCGTTCACTGCGCCACCACTGAATACCGCTAAAATAATCCATAGCAGCACCAGGCTCTAATATCATGGCCACAATATTGTGTTTTTGCATTAGCTGTTGGGCTTTTGCAATGCGCGCCTTGCGTTCTGTGACTGAAATAGGCTTGACGTTGTCGGTTAAGCTTTTTAAATCTTTATTTTTGACACTCTTAGCAGTTGTGGTAGCAGTTGTGGTAGCAGTTGTTGTGGATGCCATGGCGCTTTGGCCAAGGGGCAACGCTACTAGGGCGGCGCCACTGGCGATTAAAAATTGTCGTTTACTCAATTCCATGTTTTGCCTTGTCAGAGTGTGGGGCATTATTTCAAAATACAGACTATTACAAATAGTCTGTATTTTGAAGATATTTACCTCATCTTTGGTAGCAGAATATTGCGATGTCCATAGCGTTACTTGTACAACTTTCGGGTTTTAATTGATTACGCAAAAGTGAAGGTTTACTGATAGTTTGATAGCTGAGTGATATTGATAAGTCCCCATTTTATTTAGATATTGTTCAGATCTTTTATTGATAGTTCAGTTTGTTAGACAACAGACTAAACTCTTTGCCTATTTTAGAAGGGCTAATCAGCTCAGCAACGATGTCAAGATTTTTATGTGCTGGTAATTGAGTTAAAATCAAATTTTTCAGGATATTCAATGTAATCACTAAACTTTACTTGACCAATTCATATGAGGTTTTAATTCACCTCCCGCTAGCTTACCCCTTGCAGGTAAAGCCCTCTTCTGAAACACAGCTTTAAAAAATAGCAGTCAGATTTTACACTTTGACATTGCTGAGGCAGCTGTTATATTTTATCCGACATGCAGATAAATCGAGGTTAATGGTCTTACACAGAAGTTTAGTGTTGTGAAGATAGGTAAGTTATTTATGCTTAAACGAGGTTGTTATGAAAGTGTATGTGGGTAGTTTTTTCTGCTTTATTCTCCCCTGTTTTTTCTTAGTTGTGTCTTTATTAGCCCCCGTTTTAGCTAACCCATCAGCAAGCCCTCATTCTTCTTCGTTAAGCCTCACCACGATAGTCAGTCCTAAAAACGCCGTAGCTAAAGCCGTCTTAACAAAAGGAGAGCTAGTGGCGATCATAAAAAAACGTTACAAAAATGCTCGTGTTAAAGATGTTGATATCGAAACGTTTAACGGTAAAAAAGTTTACGATGTGGACTTCATCTATCGTGGTAAACCTTATGAAGCATTTATTTCACGACAAGGACGCTTGTTAAAGGTGCAGATTGATCCAAATGTCGATGATGGAGATTAAAATATTGTTAGATAAATTAAAAAATAGAGGATGTTTATAATTTTATACTCTTAGCATACTTTCTAATAATCCTTGAAGATAGGCTGCTCACTTAGACAAACAACCGTCTTATTACGTATTGGTAATACCTATTGTTGACAGCGTCACGTGATGCCACAAACTCCGGATGCTAGCGCTAAAAATGATACTTAAGTTTCATATTAATTGTTTCTGTGTCTGCCATTTTGATAGTGTTACTAAGAAGATGACGTCTTGATTTTGGCAAGCCTTCTATTTCTTGGTCTGCGCCGCGGCTATAAACTAGGTAAAACTGAGATAAAGCCCCTATCTCATAACGGTACCGTACCTGAACTGCAAATTCACTTTCAGAAAAACTTTCAAGTGCTTCTTGGTTGCTAACAAAAATTAGGCCGTCTTTTGCTACGCCATATACTTGATTAGCATTTGCATGAAGGGTGGCGGACTCCATTTTGACGCGTAATTCATGCCTATTTCCTATTCTAGCCGAGACATTGAATGCAATAGATAATTCTTCTAAAGCAAAGCTTCCTAAAAGGTTTTGACTGTCATCACCTTCACCATCGACATTAATTTCATCTTCATCACCCAACCAAATTAATCCATTATCAAAGCGTTGATATTCGATTTCCAACTCTAAATTCATCCATTCCTCTATTTGTAAAGACGGGGTAAATTCATAAGTCTGGAAACCACCGTTAAGTCCTTGCGTTCCCGTTCCTGCTGATAGTTCTAATTGCAAGTAATGGTCTTGCGTGGTGGTATAAGCTATAGCGAATTCTGTTTGTTTGGGTAAATAAACAACATGGCCACCCCGGGTAATTAGATCGTCGTCACCCGAGGTAATGTATACAGTTTCTATCTCCCATACAGCCCTAGATGGCAGTATGAGGCTTACATCTATTTCCAGCTCTTGCGGAAGGTCATCATTGTTTTGGTTGTTTTTTGCGATAAAACTGGATTCAAGCTTTATGTCACGTATCCACTTGCTTTCTAACTCTGGCCATTCGTAAGTGGTGGTATACTCAAACTGCTTACGATCAACTTGCTTAACAAAGCCAAAATCAGAAATATCAAATCTTTCTCCGTAATTTAATAGTGCAATTTCATTGAACCATACATCACTTATTTGAAAGTCTGCTTTAACCCACCAGGCAATATCACTTACTTGCAACACACCATCTCTATTTGCAACACTATGATTGATCTGGCTGCGAATAAGCTGAGCAGATAAAAATAGGCTATTGTTGATTTCAACTAATCCATCTATTGCCGTCGTTTTTGCTTGTCGATTTATGCTTGGGCGATCCACCAACGTTTGAATCAAACCCGTAGTCCAATTTTCCGATTTATATTGACCACGCAATGCGAAAAAATGACCACCATCATGATATTGGGTATCCTCTTCAAAAGCACTGAGCAAACTGATGTCAAACTGCTTACCAATTTGTGTCAAGCGAAGCGCTGCGTCGATATTTCTCGCCTCACTTTGGTCACTCTCACCTCCGATACGTGGGGTATGGATCACGCGGAGTGTTTCTGGTCCCCAAATGTCAAAAAGATCATTGTTTTCACGAAAAAAAGGCCGTTTTTCTGAAGAAAAGGTTTCAATTGCGCTAAAGTTTATGACTAAATCTTCCGACTCTATTTGACCAAAGTCGGGGTTTAAAGATAGATTAATTTGTTGATGATTCGTCGGTTTCCAAAAAATATCCATGCCGACTTTATATTCGTTCTTTTGTCGCAGTAAATCGTGACTGAGGGTTATGTAAGGAAAGGCATCCATCTGCGGTTTATAAGCAATCACCGCATTATATGTTGCAAATTCATCCATGAAATTGAGTTGTGAGCGATCTGTTTTAGGATAGGATGAACGCTGTCGACGTCCCTGATGCCAACGGCCAAAATAGAGTTGAATATTGCGCTGAACGTCATCGCTAGTTTTACTGACAACCACTGACCAAGGAATAAAAAACTCAGTTTGCCATTGTGCATCACTGATACTGACCCCGTGCAACCAGTTACCATTCCAATTAATTTCTTCGCGATTCCGATCGCGCCATATGGCGTCTTGTACGGCGTTATTGCGACTTATTTTGAAGCCATAGCTCCTTAGTCCTTGATTATCAAAATCAATAATGATTTCATTGTAATCAGTTTTTATGTCCTCATCACGTAAACTGGTTCGAGAGCTACCTTCTTTTTGCACCTGTTGATTGATAAAGCCCACATATAGACCATGTTGATCACTATGAATTAAGACTTGTGTGTTAAATGAGGGAGAGCTTAATGAGTAGGGTTGTGTTACCACGAAATCATCGTACCTGATTGCTTCGAACCAATGATCCTCGTCTAATACACCATCGATCATGCCCACATATTCTTGAGCATAAAGGTTCTGGGTTAACAAGAGGAGTAAGAAAAGTAGACCAGCATTAAAGCAATAAATAGTGTATTTAACTATTTTTGGGGTGCTTATTCTCATAAAAAAATATTTTTGCATAGCAACGTTAGAGGCTATCAATGAAGTAACCAAAACCGCGGCGGGTTTGGATCAGGTTTGTAATGCCATGAAATTTTAATTTTTTTCTCACCGCAGAAATATTAGCTTCAATCGCATTTCGTGTAACACTGCTGTAACTGTCATAGAGATGATTCTCAATATTACTATAGGTCATGACTCTGCCGCAATTGACCGCGAGTAATTCTAATAGTGAAAATTCATTGGGGGTAAGATTAACCATTTGATTGGCTATCGTTAATGAACGCATGCCGATATCGATTTTCAGTGTATCAAACTCTAAAACGTTAAGATGTAATTTATGTTTGCGTCGAATTAATGATTTAATTCGCGCATGTAATTCGTCGAAATCGAAAGGTTTACATAAGTAATCGTCAGCGCCTTGATCGAGTCCGACAATACGATCATCGACCTGATCTTTAGCGGAAATAATAATGACGGCAGAATCTTTTTTTCGCGTTCGAATTTCTCTAAGTATCGAGAGACCATCGACCTCAGGGAGCATCAAATCCAATAACACAACATCATACGTGTTGATTCGCAAATATCCCATCGCTTCTCGGCCATTTCCAGTGGCGTCGACAGCAAAGCCCAAATTTTTCAGCCCTAGATGCAGTGCTTTTCGTAATCGTTGAGAATCTTCAACAATAAGTAGTTTCAATGAATATTACTCCCCACTTCGTTGTTCCGATTCTGGTAACTGAATTCTACCAATGCTAATGCTAAAGTTGTTTTGTTTCGTGATATGGACATCAACCGATAAATCTAACATTTTTGCATATGATTGTATGAGTGACATACCTAAACCCGCATGTTGCTCAGATGAACGAGCCAAATTTTTACGCCACATTCGATTGAACATGTGAACAAGATCCTCCTTCGTCAATGGTTCTTCCATTTCATTGCTTACATGAAAACAATAATGGTTATCGCTGCTGCTCTGTAGTGAAAAGTCGATAACGGTATTTGGAGGTGAGTATTCAATCGCATTAGACAGGATATTGTTGAGTATCAGGGTGAATTCCACTTGACTGGTATTTATCAACGTCGGTTGGCTGAGGTGACTGCGCAGTTGTAGCTGCTTGTTGTTTGCTTGCTCAATATAGCGTTTCCAAGCACCGTTTAACGTCTGTGATAGATCAATATCGGCATTATGAATAGAAACCACACCCAGATCCGTGCGAGCTAAAGCTAATAAGTTATCTACTATTTTTTGAATTTGTAATGCGGCTTCAAGAGTATCTTGATAGAAAGGTTTTGCTATTGCAGGATCATCAGGCCATTTGAGTGCCACCTGAGCCATCGTGCGTAGTTCAGCTATGGGCGTTCTCAACTCATGAGCAACATTAGCGGTAAAGCGCTGTTCTTTTTGATAACTTTCTTTTAAAAATCGAGATTCTTCTCTTTTTCGTTCTAACGCTAATGTATTTTTTTCGTGCCTGAAGCGGATGAGAAAAGCAATATAAGCGATGCTTATTGCGGCAACGACATACATCAGCTTGGCCCACCAAGTTAACCACGGTGCTGCAGATATGATCAGTTCAATGCTGACTTCCTGTGCCGACCATAGCCCGTCATTATTGGTGGCTTTCACCTCAAAACGGTAGCTACCAGGCGGGATATTGGTATAATAAGCATGTCGGCGTCCACCCACATATTGCCAGTCTTGATCAAAGCCTATTAAGCGGTAGGCATATTGATTCTTGTGCGGGATTGTGAAATCCAGTGAGCTAAATTCGAATGCAAATATCGTTTGCTTATAGTCTAGCTGGATTTTTTTAGTCTCAATAATAGACAAGGGTAAGACGCCATTTTGTGAAGTTTTCACAGATTTATTCATAAGCTGAAGATCGGTTATCTGTACTAACGGAGGAAAGGGATTAGCAGTTACGGTCATAGGTTGAAAATAGTCAATGCCTCTACTGCCGCCAAAAAATAACACCCCTTGTTTGTTACGGTAAACCGCACCGGGTTGAAAATAGTCATTTGATAAACCATCTTCACGAACAAAATTACTGAATTCGATATGTTTGGGATTAAAGCGGCTAAGACCATAGCGGGTGGTGAACCAAAGGTCTTTTTTGTGATCAAGAATAATATTATTGATCAAATTTGACGGTAAACCATGCTCTTTTGTATATAAGGTAAATTGCTCTGTCTCGGTATTATAGTGATTTAGGCCATAATGGGTGCCAATCCAGAGGTGTCCCTGTTCATCACTCAACATCGAACTCACTGCATTGCTACTCAATGAATTCGCATCTTCTGGATTATGCTTAAACTGGCGTACTTGGCCAGAGCGTGGATTAAAATGCAGTAAACCTAGATTTTTCGTTCCTATCCATAATGTACCATTCGCTGTTTCTACGATGCTGGAAATATCGATTGAGGTCTTCGTATGATTATTGGGCACAGAGATATGGTGATATTCAATCGTGTCGGTCAACGGTGATATACTCACGAGAAAATCTGGCTCTGCACTTACCCAAAGTGTTTTGGATGGTCCAACATGCATGGTGGTAATTGAGTTTTTATTTATTGCCAATTCAATAGTTTCAAAGGTACCTGTCTTGCGTTCGAATCGATTTAGGCCGCCATCATCGGTGCCGACCCACAATTGTCCTTTGCTGCCTTGCGTGATGGCGGTGATTTCGTTGCTCGTTAATCCACTTCTTTGGTTAGATGAAGTGTAATGCTTTACATTGCCATCACTTTGACGTTCGAATAAGCCAAGATTTTCGGTTCCGACCCACAAGCTGTTGTATGCATCTTGAAAAATTGCATTAATGGGATAGCCAAACCAAGGCGTTTCTTCAGACTGCTTTAGCCGCGCTGCGGGAAATTTTTTGGGTTTAAGATCAACATGATTAAGCCCCCCACCTTCTGTTCCAATCCACAGGTTATTAGACTTATCCTGGAACAATACCGATATCATTTTTGTATTCAGGCTCTTGGGATCATCAGAGCGAGGGGTAAATAATGTGAAGTCACGTGAACTTTGATTAAAGTGGTTTATACCGTTTTCAGTGCCCACCCAAAGTCGATCTTGATGATCTAGTAATAAAGCTTCAATAGTATTATTGCTAATACTTTTTTTATTGGCGCTGTCATGCTGATAGTGGATAAATGTTTCGGAGCTGCGATCAAAATAATCTAATCCCCTCTCTTCTGTCCCTACCCAAAGATTACCTAATTTGTCTTCAAGTAAAGTTGCTATTTCATTGTGAGTTAAGCTACTAAGGTTTTCCTGCTTGTGTCTATAACACTTAAACTCTTTTGTGCTTGTATTATATTGGGCTAAGCCGTCTTCAGTGCCCATCCATAGCAATTTTTGGCTATCGATAATAAGTGTTTTAATCTCGTTATTACACAGTGTGTTGTCCTGTTCGGCTATTGCAGCATAGTGTGTAAATAGGCCTGTTTTTCTGTCTAAAAGGTTTAGGCCACCGCCTTCGGTACCAATCCATAAATTTCCATCGTCATCTTCAACGAGTGCATGAATAAAGTTGTGACTAATGGTATCAGTGGTATAACCGTTTATCGCTGTTTCCAAAGATACCGTTTCATCATCTAGTGGAATTTCATCTTCATCACTCATTGCGTCCCATTCTAACGCTCGAATATCTTCATTATAAAAGTGCATAAAGGAATCTGTTCGGGGATCAAATCGGTTTAAGCCCCCGCCCTCTGTACCTATCCAAATAAAGCCATCATTACCTTCTAGTATTGTGACAATTTCATTATGAGAAAGGCTATTGCTATCATTAGGTAGATGTTTATACACTTTAAATTCATAACCATCATAACGGTTTAATCCATTTTCTGAACCAATCCACAGGAACCCCCTGCGATCCTGAAGTATTGCTGTCACACTATTTAGCGATAGTCCGTGCTGTAATGATATGGTTTTCAATTGAAGTGCGTTAAAAGTTTGAGGCTCTTGCGCTATCGACAAGGTAGAGATGAACGCAGACATAATCACCCACAGAAAAAAGCATAAACTTATGCACATTTTTTTGTTTGTCGTTTTTAGCATCAGTGCACTATCTGGATAATTAAGAAGGTTTATATTAATTGTTTCTTGATGGTTTTGCACATCCTCAGCAAATCCTAAGTTTTTACTCAGGTTCTTCTCAGAACTGTTTGCTTAAATAGGTTGTGACTTACGCAGTCCGTTTAATCAAAATTTGAGGAAAGATGATATGCAATTGAAAATAGCTACTCTAGGCACTTTGCTTGCTGCCCTAACCGCATGTGGTGGAGATAACGATTCAAGCCTGCAATTAACAGATTTAGCATCCCCCACACCTGACGTTATTAGCACAAGCTTTTCAGTTGCTCCCCTTAACTCTTACTTTCCTATCCCCGTAGGGCTTACCTACATTTATGAGCCAGTTGAAGACGTCGAGGGATTAGAAGATTTTAGTATACACATTAGCTTCTCTGCAGATTCGCAAATAACGGATGGGGTTAGCACGATTGCGATGTTTGAGCGTGAATACTCAGGCGGTGAGTTGTTAGAAGAAACCACAAGCCAGATTGCCATTGATTCAGAAGGTGCAGTATGGATATTCTCGGAGAAGAGCGTTGAATATCAAGATGGCACAGAAGTAGGAATTGAAATCTGGATAGCGGGTGAGTTTGATGCGAAAAGAGCACGATTGATGTCAGCAAACCCGGAGGTTGGCGAAACGTTCATAACAGAAAATATTGAAGTGGATGAAACTGAAACAGCTGAGGTTTTATCTGTTGATGAAATATTGTTTTTGGAGTCAGATGATGACGAGCCAGCCTACATAGATGTCTTGCATGTACTTGAAACGGATAGTGATGGTGAAGCGAGTGCTGATTACTTTTATGCTCCGGGTGTAGGGCTCGTTAAATTTATAGATGATGGTGTCACTATGGTGCTAGTAGAGACAGACTCTAATGTCGGTATTGCAGAAGATTTAGAAGAAGAATCGCTACCTGAAAGTAGTAATGAGTATCAACAATTTGCACGTCTCAGTATCGACCTCAATAGCGCTCAAAGCCAGCTTATTATGGTATTTGAAGCTGACACTGGCATCGAAGAGATTTCAGTTTGGGATCCAACAGGCAGATTGATATTAGAACTCGAAGTAAATGAAATCGATGAGGTTGGTTTGTCTGAAATGACTTTTGTATTTAGTCCTGTTGAAGATGAATTTGAAGAAGGTGTTTATACCATTGTAGCTGACACCATTGAGGGTGAAAACGTATTTGGAGAGGTAGAATTATAGAATAATCAAAATATAAACTGCCGTTTGCCTGAGGTGAAAGGGCATCGCAAAATTAAGCAGACTAGATTTCGAAGACAGCCATGAAAATTGACTAAACAAGCGTGGCATTGTCGTACTTTGGTAATAATAAATTTAACTTTAGGTTGTAATAATATGATGACAGTAAACAGTAAAAAACAGTGTTTAGAAACAACGACTCGCTACCATGGACTGCTCGGCTCAAAAATTAAGAAACTGGGGCTATTATTAGCGCTTAACACAGTATTAACGATGACATGTCAGGCAACAGAAAGGGACTCTGGGTTTTATGCTGGATTTGGTGTAGCGAATATTAATGCTGAGGAGCAGGGCATCTCGAGTCGTGAAAATGGAATATCATTGCTTGGGGGGTATTCATATTCGAAATACCTCAGTGGTGAAGTGTCGTTATTTAATCTTGGTGATCACAACGCATTAGGGATGAAGGGGAAGGGGGTAAGTTTAAGTGCAATTGGCAGTTACCCCGTTCTAAAAAACCTTGATTTGTTTGTCGAACTGGGTGGTATGTCAATAGACATAGAAATCGATGAGGCCCAGAATTTAATTACTGATCCTAATGGCGAAGGGTCTTTACAGGATGGCAGAGACTCCAGTATTTATTATGCTATAGGAGCTAAATATAAACTAAAGGATTGGAGTTTTGTGTTAAAAACAGCTCGTGTAGATCTTGACGCCGATATGGATATTATATTCGCACAAGTTCATTATCATTTTTGAGTATATACCGACAATACAACATAAATTAACGAGCAGTTTGCGATATGTTGATTTAAGTCACTATGCATTTTAGAGACGTTTTTTCCTGATGATTAACACTGCAGTTGATGCTTGTTGCCAAACAGTAACCTAGGTACTCATAAAACAAAGTATCTGAGTTACAGCGAAATCAACAAGCATAAAGTGGTGGAGATATTCTTAATCTCTGGTTTTAAGTGAGGAACTCTTCAATGTGTTGGAATTCTGATGATTGTTTGTTGTACTAGGACTGAACATAATATTTATTTTCACCTAATTTAAACTTCGATTTAGTTTGAAATAACTTGCTATATTCGCGACTAAATTTTAAACGTTCAGCAGCTTAAGTCTGAGTGTCTTATGTAGCTGAACAGCTTATTAAAGCTTCACTATTATAGGGCGGAAAGAAGAATTATAAAATTGCAGCTTAAACTGAGCTAATAGGCAGCCAACTTTAAAAATTCTACATTTGGTTCTATACCCAATATATCATCCACGCCCTTGCCATAAAATTTATGACCAAAAGTAACGTGCAATGGATGATCTAACCCATTAAGGAAGGGAACCAAGTCAAAAATGGCTTCCAATAACGCGAGGTGTCCTATGCCAGTTAGGGTATATAGGTAATCTCTATCTAATAAGCCTGCACTCCATATTTCAATAACAATCGAGGTAAAATATCATCCAATTTTTGCACATCAGTATCATCAAGTTCAATGAGTTTGAACCCATACTTTTCGTAGACGGCTAGTTTCTTTGCTTTGCGGGCCAAATACTTAGGATCATCATCATAACCCCAATACTCAATATAGACTTTGCCAGTTGGGATATAGAAGTCACAGAATACGTTTTCTTCTATCGGCAGCTTACGTTCATAGGCATGGACTATTTCAGCCATATATAGCCAGTTATCAATCATAACCTCAGCTTTAGATTGAACAACGTGCCCATCAGTTGCTTTGAATTTAGCATCCAATTTAATCTTAACGTCCGTCGTGTTTGAGGAATCGGTAGGAAGTTGGGTATTTGAACCCATCAAATCGTTGACGGAACTGAGCAAGACTTTGCAGGTGGTTATCGTTTCTGGCCATCTTACATAAGGCACTCCTGAACGTGAATCTTCACTTTGCACCGCTCCTTGTTTAAGTCCTTGATCTGTTGCAACCCAACCTTTTAAGCTTTTATTAACCCAACCTAGCTCCGAGAAAAGATAATTCAATTTGTTCGCTGAGATACCAAATTCATTGCCAATTTTAGTTGAACTAACCAATTCAACAGGAACATCTGGACTTTGATGTGTAGGTAAAAGCGCTAAATCAAAATTATCAGGCCACTCAATATAGTCTCCCAGTTTTGCAGAGGTTTTAATCCTGCCTCCTGCTAGTTTTCCCTTTGCGGTTAAAACCCATTTTTCTGACTCGCGCAGAATGTAATTAACTTCTTGAAGCTTAGCAAAAAGCACCTTAGGTTCGAGGGTAAGACGTTTTGCAGTAGCAGTGGTTGAAAAATATTTAATGGTTTATTTCCTAAGCTTTACGATGATAAATAGTGTATCTGAATACACTAAAAAACGGCAATAAAAAACCGGCTTTCGCCGGTTCTTCAAATACTCTCTAAAAAGCTCGTAGCTCGTAGCTCGTAGCTCGTAGCTCGTAGCTCGTAGCTCGTAGCTTGTATTCTAAACTCTAAACTGCTGCACAGAGCTTTGTAATTCCTCAGCAAGCTTAGCCACCTCGTGACTAGATTCAGAAGTCTGATTGGCACCAACAGTGGTTTCTTCAGCAATATTCACAATATTCTCAAGCTTTTCACTGATTTCTTGAGATACAACATTTTGCTCACGAGCTGATTGTTCTATCTGACTACTTACGTCAAAGGCTTTATGAACTGCATCGGTAATCGACTCTAGAGCAATTGTGGCATTTTCAGTTTGTGCAACACATATTGTAGTTTGTTCTTTACCTTGATTCATAACAGATACCGCTTTTTCAGCACCAGCCTGTAACACTTCAATCATCGAGTTGATTTCTTGAGTGGACTGTTGCGTGCGACTTGCCAATGTTCTAACTTCGTCTGCTACAACAGCGAATCCGCGTCCTTGTTCTCCGGCTCTTGCCGCTTCGATTGCAGCATTTAATGCAAGTAGATTAGTTTGGTCTGCAACGCCTCTTATTACATCTAATATACCGCCTATGCTGGCACTGTCTTGATGCAATTTATTAATCACTTCAGCCGCTTCTTCTACGTCTTTAGCTAATACAAGAATAGTACTTTTATTTTCTTCCGAAATGACTTTGACTTTTTCTGCTTCATTATCAGCATGTTTAATTTGATTCAAAGTATCTTCGGCGCTCTTAGTAACGAGTTGCGAGGTGCTATGCATTTCAGTGGTTGCTGCGGCAACTTGTGCAACTTGTGATTTTTGGTTTTGGATAGACTTGGTGGTTTGAGCCGTTACTGCAGAGGTCTCCTCAGCTGCAGCCGCTAATTGCGCTGCTCGTGAGCTAATACCTGATATCAAGGTTTTTAAACTATCGATTAAGTTATTACAGTTTTTGGCTAGATCACCAAATTCATCCTGTGCAGAATCATCTAGCTTACGGGTTAAGTCGCCTGTAGAAACGATATGCAGCATTTCGTTTACTTTGTGTAAGGGTTTGATAATGGCCATTACGGTGCCATAAGCAATACCAGCGGCAATGAGTACCGAAACCAAGCCAATAATGATGGTGATGGTTTTGCCAGTGCTTACTGAGTCTGCGACGTCTTTCTTGGCATATTTTGCTTTGTCGTCAGCGAGTTTTAGAAGGTCATCGAGCTTTTGGATCGCACTCTTTATATTATCTTCCGAAGCTTGATAAGCGGTAGCAGCTTGGTTGCGACTATTTAAACGTTTGATTTGAGACTGAATTAAACCGTCTGGTGAAGAGATCGAGTCGGTCACACCTTCTATGAGCTCGTATAACTCATCTAAGGTTCCACTGTCGTCTCTAGTACCAGCAGTGCTTTGAATTTGAGTTGTTTTGTCTTTAATTTGTCCAACCACAAGTTGCACTTCGTTTCCGATAGTGTCGGCTCTAACTAAGGTTTGTGTTTTGACGTATTCTGCGCCTACAGTCAAAAGTGATGAAAGACTCGATTCAAGGCCATTAGCTATCTCTGCTGCTTTGCCTAACTGACTATTACTCTGAACTTTATCCAAATCTGCAAAGTCAACAATAAGAGTAGAACCATCATCGGCGTTGTCTTCGATATTGCTCAGCAAGTCTAGTACTTTATTACCGTACTCTAGATCAGCTTTTTTGTTGTCAAATATGGAATTAACATTTTCAATGTACTGACTATAAATGTCTTCTGATTCTATCAGAGAGCTACGTAAATCTTTTTCTTTACTGACAACGCCTGTAAGGATGCGTAATTCAGCATCAAAATTGGCTTGGCTATCTTCGAATGCGGTTTTTTTCGCAGACAAGCCATCTAGGGTTTCCTCATAATACGATTCTGTGGTCAGACGGCCCATATTCAGAAAGGATACTTTTAATTGACTACTGCCACTCACTGTAGGTAAAGCTAACGTATTCACCTCTTCAGTGGCACTGTCTATACTAGATAAACTGGATACTGCAACTACGCCTAATATAACTAATAGGAGCGTAATGATCGCAAATCCGCCGACGACACGAGTAGCTACTGTAATTTTCATTGAATGGCCCTAAATCAAGTTGGCAGTATCCGTACTGACTTTATTTATTTGTTTAATGACTGCTAAATGCAACCTATTATTATTCAGATACGACTATACCCGACTGAGTAATAATTTGTAGTGCTAGAACTATCTTTCTTAGACTAAAGTCCCATAGACTTTGCCCATTGTTAAATATCGGCTGAGTTTGCTTGATCTTGATATTTTACTGAAAATAATTCACCACTCGAAAGTTTTAGTATGGTCATGCTTTGCCCCCAAACATAACCTGTATCTAGCGCAGAGAATTGTTTTAGGTGTGTGTGTCCATTCAGTGAAGCCCAATGTCCAAATACTACTTTTTGATTTGCCTTGAGTTTTTTATTCGTCTCTTTAAACCAAGGTGTTAGTTCAGTAGGAGCTAACTCTGGCGTCGTTTTGCAATTAAAATCAAGTTCATCATGATTTTTAATAAAACGCATACGGGTCATCGCATTGACGATAAAACGTAATCGCTGCGGCCCTGCTAAGGACTTCTGCCAAATTGAAGGTTGATTACCGTACATATGCGCTAAAAACTCTTTCCAATCTTTAGCTTGTAACTGTTCACTGACTTCATTACTGGCTTTCAAGGCTTTTTTAACTGACCACTTGGGATACAACCCTGCATGAGTGACTAAGGTATCTTGGTTCACCATCAAGGTCAGTGGTTTGTGTCTTAACCAATTAATATAGGTCTTTAGTTGTGGGCTAGCCAGTAAGGTGTCTAAGTTATCTCCGAGTTTTGCTTTTCGAATACCCGCATATATGGCTAATAAGTGTAAATCATGATTACCTAAAACAGTATCAAAGCTGTCTTTTAATGAATACAAATAATCTAAAGTTTCAAGAGGTTGGGTACCGCGGCCGACTAAATCCCCTACAGCAATTAGGCGGTCATTTTTAGGTGAAAAGTCGACTTTCCTAAGTAGCCTTTGCAGACCGGCAAAGCACCCTTGGATATCGCCAACAATATAGGTAGACATGAAGTTAATTTAGTACATTTGGAACAGCTAAGCTAAAAATATTGATAGGCGCTTGGAACAATTCACCATCTTCCCTTTGCATTTCGTAATAACCTTGCATCGTGCCAACAGGGGTATCCAACACAGCACCACTGGTATATTGAAAAGAATCACCAGGCTGAATGTGTGGTTGTTCACCTATTACACCAGGGCCTTGAACTTCTGTTTTTTTGCCATTGCCATCAGTGATAAGCCAATATCGACTGATGAGTTGTACCAATTGCTGGCCACTATTACAGATTGAAATTCTATAGGCGAAAGCATACTTATCTTTATCTGGGATTTGATTTTTTAAGTACTGTGTATCAACCGTAATATCAATTTTATTATCTTGCTTCATCTGTTATTTGACACCGCCCTACATTTTGTAGTTTATGTTAAAGAGTCTACCGCATTGGCGATTTTTGCATACTGCTCGAGTGATAAATTTTCAGCCCGCAATTCAGGATTAATATCCAAATCGATGAGTTGTTTTTCGCTCACACTCTCTTTTAAACTATTGCGAATAGTTTTGCGTCTTTGGTTAAATGCTTGGGCACAGACTGTATGTAAAGTGTCTTCGTTGATCAATGTGACCGGTTTTTTCTGATGGGGTACAAGCCTAACCACGGCTGAGTCTACTTTAGGTGGCGGATTAAACGCGCCTGGAGGTACTTGCAATACAGGTATGATTTGACAGTGGTATTGAGCCATAACCGACAGGCGGCCATAACTTTTGTTGCCTGGACTGGCTGCCAAGCGATTCACTACTTCTTTTTGCAGCATAAAGTGCATGTCTTGTACTTTATTCGCAAAAGAGAATAAGTGAAACATCAAAGGCGTTGAAATATTGTAGGGTAAGTTGCCGAAAATACGTAAAGGTTTGTCATCGGATAACAATTGAGAAAAATCGTATTTTAGTGCATCGGCTTCAACAATAGTCAGCTTGCTAGCAATAAAAGGGTGGGTTCTTAGTCTGGCGGCTAGATCCCTATCAAGTTCAATGACGGTGAGTGCATCAACTAGTTCGCACACAGGCTCAGTTAACGCGCCTAAACCGGGACCAATTTCAACCATATGTTGGTCTTTTTGCGGACCAATAGCTGTGACTATTTGGTCAATGACATAATTGTCATGTAAAAAATTCTGGCCAAAACGTTTTCTGGCGGTATGCCCTAAATGTTGTTTACTCATTCTTTTTGCGCTGCTATTGATATGGCTTTTTCGATGGCAAGATTGAAGCTGCCTGCGTCTGCTTGACCTGTGCCTGCTAAATCCAAAGCAGTACCGTGATCGACTGATGTGCGTATAAAGGGTAAACCCAAAGTAATATTAACCGAGGCGCCAAATCCTTTGTATTTTAATACAGGTAGTCCTTGATCATGGTACATGGCTAACACTGCGTCAGCTTGTTCCAAGTATTTGAGATTAAAAATAGTGTCTGCGGGTAAAGGCCCTGTGATGTTTAATCCTTCGGCGCGCAAGGCGTCTAGGGCTGGGGTGATAACTAAAATTTCTTCTTTACCTATATGCCCGTCTTCACCTGCATGAGGGTTTAAGCCACACACAAAAATATGTGGATTATTAATACCAAATTTCAACATTAAGTCGGTATTAACTATGTGTAAAACTTTATACAAACGTTCGAACGTAATCGCTTTAGATACATAAGCTAAAGGAATGTGAGTTGTCGCAAGCACAACTCTAAGGCCTTCAGTGGCTAACATCATGACTACGTCATTGGTATTCGATTCATGGGCAAAAAACTCGGTATGACCACTAAAAGAAATACCCGCTTCATTAATGATGCCCTTGTGTACCGGACCTGTCACCACAGCATCAAATTCACCATCCAAATTCTTTTTACATGCTTGGCGTAAGGTTTCAACAACATAGTGACCATTTTCGCTATCGAGCTTGCCGCTTTCAACCGCTACTTTAGTTTTGATATCGACTAAAAACAGCTGGCCTGCTGGTAACGTGTAATCTGTATTTTCGTCATAGGTTATTAATGTTATGTCTAAATTTAGTTGTGCAGCCCTTTGCCTAAGCATGTCTCCATCAGCAAAAGCGACCAATTGTGCTGGCCATTCCTTTTGGGCAATGTTCAGAAGTAAATCTGGGCCAATACCGGCAGGTTCACCAGGCGTGATCGCTAATTTTAATGGTTTCACTTATTCGCCTTGTTGTGCGATTAGTTCGATATAGGCGCTGGCGCGTATTTCTCTCAACCAAACGTCAGATTCTTCGGCAAATTTCCGTTGAAATAACAAATTGTAAGCTTTTTCTTGTTTACGTTTTTCCGTTGCATCGCCCACACGTTTGCCAGTTAACTGCATAAGATGCCATCCGTATTGAGTGCGAACAGGTTGACTGATTTCATCAATCTCTAATTTACCTAAGGTTTCGCTAAATTCAGGCACGTAGGTGCTTGGATCTGCCCAGCCTAATTCTCCACCTTTTAACGCAGAACCTGGATCGGCTGAATGCTCTTTGGCCAACTCAGCAAAATCTGCTTCACCGGCTAAAATTTGTTCGCGAAATTCTTTGAGCATTTTTTCCGCTTTTTCATCACTCAAAATGACCGAGGGTGAAATTAGAATATGTCGTCCGTTTACCTCGGCTATTTCGACTTTTTCAATACCACGAAGGTCTTTTACCTTCAAAATGTGAAAACCAGCGCCACTGCGCATTGGGCCAATTAAGTCGTCTTTAGATTTTTTTTGCACTGCTTCAGCGAACAAGGTTGGCATGGAGTTAATATTCATCCAGCCTAAATCCCCACCTTCTAAGGCGCGAGGGCCACCAGAAGAGGCAGTAGCAATTCTGGAAAAATCAGAACCTTTTTCAAGCAATTCAATTACTTTATCTGCTCGCTCTTTAGCTTGTTTTATATCTTCATCTGTTGGTTCAATTGGAAATTCAATTAAAATATGTCCCAAGTTATATTCTGCTTGTTGGTCGCCTTGTTCATCAATCAGTTTGACCAAGTTGCTTATTTCTTGTTCAGTAATGTATACTCGCCTGCGCACGTTAGCTCGACGTACTTCGCCTAGTATTAACTCTTTACGAATTTCTTCCCGGTAGGTGTCATAAGCCACGCCTTCTTGGGCAACTTTTTCACGGAACTGGGCAATACTCATATTTTCGCCTTCGGCAATATTAGTGATAGTTTGCTCTAGCTGAGGATCACTAATTTGGATGCCCATTCTTTCTGCCATTTGCATTTGCAGATTATCGACAATGAGTTTTTCAATCGCTTGAGTACGCAAAACTCTGTCTGACGGCAGAGTTTGGCTGTTAAGCGCAGCATTACGTTTTACCACGGTAATTAATTCAGTGATTTGACTTTCTAACACCACACCTTGGTCGACGATAACAGATACGCTGTCTAACAGTTCAGGTGCAGCCTCTGTCTTAAGTGATAACAAAGAGCTAATTAAAAGGGCGACTACTATTACTTTCATGGGTATCTTTACTTTTTTAGTTAAGGGCGTTGTTTGATTACGCGCGTTGGGTATATCCGGAGGTTAGCAACAATTAGTTAGCTCAAACCTCAATTAGTTCAATAAGTAAGATCGCTTAGGCTCAAACAACCTTCACTTTAGTTCAATACATAAGATCGCTTAGGCTCAAACAACCTTCACTTTAGTTCAATACGTAAGATCGCTTAGGCTCAAACAACCTTCACTTTAGTTTAATAGATAAGGGCGTCTATATCCAAACAACCCATCTCTTAATAAGTTTCGAGTGGTGAAGTATACATGAAAGCCCGACTCAAATTCATTGGTACTTTGTGCTCCATCATCATCAAAACGGTTACTCAGGTTACGCTGGGCAACAAAACTAACAGTCCAGCAACAGGATTCATATTGCACACCTGTATAACTCTCCACTGTTCTGCTCAGTTCTAGGTCATGATACCAGCGGCCAACCCATTGCCAATTTTTGGCTAAAGGCCAGCTAGCGGTCACGCCCACTTGATTAATTTTTTCAGAGGATAAGTCTCTGACATATCGATGGTTTATCTGCACTATTTTATTTTCACCGTGCTGATATTCCAACGACAAACTACTGCGTTCCACTTTATCCGTAAGAGTCGACACCTGTGCTTGGGTGTGCGCGTACCATTTACTGCCTATTTGCCAATCTAGCTCAGCAGCTAAGGCAGAACGGTCATCAACTTTAGACGCATCTAACACTTGGTTGTCTTTTAAATAAAATATTTGACCTAGACTGAGTTTAAATCGTTCTCGGTTATTATTATCGACAAATCTTGATGTCATACCTACGGTAATTTGATTGTTGTCACTGATGCGATCAAGGCCTGTAAATTCCTGCCCTCTAAATAATCCGGCAAAATCATTAAATAGTCGTGTCGTGTCGTAAAGACCGATGTTGTTCTGGTCTTCGAAGCTGGTATACAAATACTGAACTTTAGGTTCAAAGGTTTGGGTTGCCTCTGTACCAAACCAACTAGCGGGCCTCTCAAATGCCAGAGAACCATAAACTTTGACTTGACCTAAGGTACGAGAAATATTCTTTTCAAGTGCTGAATTTTGAATGTTCTCTTGGACATACCTTGTATGTAAAACGGTGGCTTCCGCCAAAAACTCGCTCCATTGATTTTGAAACGGGTAGCGCACTGTAGGCGCAATATGAAAACGTGTGGCCGATGGACTCTCGAACTCTCCACTTTCAAAATAGGCTAACTCTGAATGCACTTGAAACTCAGCACCTAAAACTATGGGTGTTAAATAATTGAGTCTGATTTCAGGTAATGCACTATAACTGTCGGGATGGTCTCCCAGCACTTCAAAGTCTCTAAATTGCGCAGTGACATCTAAGGTTTGTGAAAAATAACTCAAACCTAGTGTTTTATACAAATGCGTATCGGCCCGATTATAATAATCAGAACCTAAGTCAACGATATAGTTATCGTCGCTTAATCCATTAATATCTGCATTGACCCACCAGTTTTTGCCTACTTGCCCACTGTGTACTAATCGATAGAAATATCGGTCGGTGTCATTGTTGAGGTCTTTATCATCTGGTAAGTATTCAATATTTGCCTGACCTGCATGTTGTTCGGTCATATATCTAAATTCAGTTTTAAGCTGCAAACCGCGCTCTGTCATTAATCTTGGGCTAAAAGTTAAATCGTAATTCGGTGCAATGTTCCAATACACCGGCTGTTCAATACTGATACCAGTGGCACTATTACTAGAAATTTTTGGGTATAGAAGACCTGATTGTCTTTTATTATTTATTGGGAATGAAAAATACGGTAAATACAGCACAGGCACATCTTTTATATAAAATCGTGCGTGTTTCACCACTCCTCTGGATTGGTCTGGTGTAAGTTCGATATTACTTGCTTGAATGCGCCAAACTTCATCATCAACCGGGCAAGTGGTGAAACTCGACTCGACTAAATTAATGCCCGTTTGTTGGCCCAAGCCAATCTTCTGAGCTTTACCATGGCCTTGAACACTGTTTAGCTGATAAAAGGCGTGTTCAATGACTAATTCATTTGACAGTCTGTTGAGCTGCACATTTTCACTGGATACCGTAATGTTATTGTCTTGGAAACTCACATTGCCTGTGGCATTTAAGGTTTGGGTCTGACGATTGAATACCGCTTCGTCAGCTTTGATTTTAGCGCTCGAGCTATCGATTTCTACTTTGCCTTTGAATTGGGCAAAAGTATCCTGATTGATTTCACTATCTTCAGACTTAACTTGAATTTGACCTTCAAGTAAGGAATTTTCAAGGTTTGGTCCAGCCAAGGGAACAAAACAAACTTCTTGAGCATCGGCCAGCCCAATCGACATAAGCAGGCAACTGATAAGTATGAATTGTTTGTTTTGTATACTAGACAAGTACAAAGTGGCCTAAAGTTGGGTTGAAAACAGCAAGTAAATACGTAATTTTAAAGGTTTCAATGGGATTTACCAGTAAACTTGCAAAAAAAGCCATATTTCGTCATCCTTTATTTTCGTTTAGCTGCCATCTTTGTCAAATTATAAGAGAGCCAATTGAAAACACAGTTATCAAACAAGCAACTTCGAAAGCAGCAATTACAGGACTGGATTAATCAAAACACAGATTTCGAGTGCCTTTCGTTGGAAATAGTTTCAGGTGATGCCAGTTTTCGTCGATATTTTCGATTTGACTGCCGTGAGCAATCGATTATTGCTGTGGATGCGCCGCCAGAACATGAAAATCCAGCGCAATTTATTGCTGTGGCACATAGTTACCAAGAGAAAGGCTTAAGAGTTCCAGAAGTTTACGCTCACGATCTAGAACAGGGATTTTACATCCAAGAAGATTTTGGTAATCGTTTGTTTAGTGACTTATTAACAGAGGACTCCTGCGAACGATTATATTCTAAAGCATTAGATAATATCCCTCATATCCAAAGCTGTATCTCTACTGAAAATGGACCGTTGCCTGCTTTTAATAGTGCATTTATAGACAGAGAATTAGACATCTTCCCAGAGTGGTTATTAGGAAATTATCTGCAGCTACGGCTGACTGATGTCGAACAAACCATGCTGACTAAGGTGTTTGATTCAGTCAAAAAGTCTTGCCTCTCTCAGCCTATGGTCGGCATGCACAGAGATTATCATTCCCGTAATTTAATGTTACTTGAAGATGATGAAATAGGCGTAATTGATTTTCAAGATGCAGTTGTTGGACCCATTACCTATGATGCAGTTTCATTGCTTAGAGACTGTTATCAAGACTGGCCTAAAGTTAAAGTGTTGGAATGGTTGAGACGTTTTCATTTAAAATATTATGCTGAATATTCGTGGACTGAATTTAAAATGTGGTTTGATTGTATGGGCATGCAGAGGCATATCAAAATAGCGGGTATTTTTGCTCGATTGTATATGCGCGACCATAAACCAAGTTTCTTATCTGATATTCCTCATACTTTGCACTATATAATCGATGCAGCCAGTCAATACCCTGAATATGCTGAGTTCGTCAGTTTTGTTAGTGAGCGAGTGTTACCCAAGGTGTTGCAAAAACTAGAGATGCACAAACATGACGCGTAAAACCGCCATGATCTTAGCAGCAGGAAGAGGCGAGCGAATGCGACCTTTAACTGATTCTGTGCCTAAACCTATGTTGAAAGTGCAAGCTAAACCCTT
>NZ_CAJWCF010000049.1 GCF_913020055.1 uncultured Paraglaciecola sp.
GATTGTTTCGTGATGATTTTCAAGATGGTTCATTAGAACAATTAATGTTGTCCAGTACCTCATTACCTGCTGCTGCTTTGGTGAAAGTTGCGGCTCATTGGTTAACCAGTATTCTGCCATTGATCATATTATCGCCTTTGTTGGCGTTGTTTTTACATTTGAGTGAACCCATGTATTGGGCATTGTTAAAAACTTTGATGTTGGGCACACCTTTATTGAGCCTAATTGGTGCCATTGCCGTAGGGTTAACTGTTGGATTAAATCGCGGTGGGGTGTTGCTGGCTTTATTGCTACTTCCTGTCTTTATTCCTTTGTTAATCTTTGCTACATCGGCAGTAGAATCGGCTTCAATGCAATTACAATATACTGCACAACTAGCGATCATTGGCGCTATGTTTCTTTTTTCTTTAGCGTTGGCTCCTTTTGCCATTGCTTATGCACTTAGAGTGAGTCAAAACTAATGTGGAAGTGGTTACACCCTTACGCTAAAACTGAACGTACTTATCATCTATGCCAAAGGTTGTTGCCTTGGTTTAGTTTGTTGGGACTAGTAGTCATTTTGGTCGCAACCGCTTGGGGCCTAGCCTTTGCTCCAATGGATTATCAACAAAGTGAAGCCTATCGAATTATATATGTGCATGTTCCTAGCGCAGTGCTGTCTAAAAGCCTATATAGCGCAATGGCTATTGCTGGATTTATTGGGTTGGTATGGCAAGTGAAAACGTCTTTTATGGCGATGATAGCCTTAGCACCTATAGGCGCAACGGTTACTTTTGTTTCACTTATTACGGGTGCCGCTTGGGGAAAACCAATGTGGGGAACCTGGTGGGAGTGGGATGCCAGATTAACCTCGCAGTTGATATTATTATTTTTGTTTTTTGGGGTGATTTCTTTGTATAAAGCCTTTGAAGATAAACAGCAGGCGGGCAAAGCTGCTGGGGTCATGGCCATAGTGGGCGTAATCAATCTGCCGATCATTCATTACTCAGTTGAGTGGTGGAACACTTTGCATCAAGGCGCCACCATCATGAAATTTGATAAACCTTCTATGCCGGCAGAAATGTTATGGCCACTTTTGCTGTCTATTTTAGGCTGGGCTCTGGTCAGCGGCGCCATTTTCTTACTGCGTATGCAAAACGAAATATTACAAAGAGAACACAGACGCCCTTGGGTGGTCGCCCTAGCTAATAAAAGTGAGAAGCAATAATGCACTTTGAAGACTTCAGTAGTTTCTTGGATATGGCCGGTTATGGTGTATACGTTTGGTTGTCTTTTGGATGCGCAGCACTAAGTTTGATGATTTTGTGGTGTGATTCATTTTTTTCAAAAAGAAGATTATTCACTCAAGTATTAAAAGAACAAGCGCGGCAAGCACGTATTAAAGCTGCAGCTACACAAAGTACTACAGCTGGACAAAGTGCTACAGCTGGACAAAGTACTGCAGCTGAACAAAGTGCCACAGCTCAAAAAAGAACTAACGGAGAACAAGTATGAACCCAAGGCGTCAAAAGCGTTTGATAACTGTATCTGTAATTTTATTGGTTGTGGGCGGCGCAATTGGTTTGATGTTGTATGCACTTAGCCAAAATATTGACTTGTTTTATACGCCATCTGAAATTATTCAGGGCAAAGAAGGGCAAATACCTGCAATCGGTCAGCGATTACGTATAGGTGGCATGGTTGTGCCTGGGACAGTTAAAAGGGATCAAGAAACATTGTCTGTCAGTTTTGACCTAGTCGATACTGGTCCAGCTGTGACTGTGAGTTATCAAGGGATCTTGCCTGACTTGTTTCGAGAGGGGCAAGGCATTGTTGCAACAGGTGTATTGACCCAAAATAACTATATCGAAGCTCACGAAGTCTTAGCCAAACATGATGAAGAATATATGCCGCCAGAATTAGCAGAAAAAATGAAAGGCATTAAACATGTGAAACCAGAACAAGCCAGTTATGGTAAAGCAGGGGAGAGCGAATAATCATGTTTGCAGAATTGGGGAACCTCTCTTTAGTGCTGGCATTGATGATGGGCATATTGTTATCTATTTGTCCGATGTGGGGCGCATATAAAAATCATCCTCAACTAATGGCCATGGCAAAACCTTTGGCCATTGGCATGTTTGTATTTACCGCCTTTGCTTATGCTAGCCTGACCCATGGTTTTATTACCGATGACTTTAGTTTGACTTACGTGGCGAATACCTCGAACAGTACCTTACCTATCTATTATAAAGTCACTGCTGTGTGGGGCGGGCATGAAGGTTCGTTTTTATTGTGGGTGCTGATATTTTCAATTTGGACAGTGGCAGTAGCACTTTTTAGTAAGGCTATTCCAATCAAAATGGTAGCCAGAGTGTTATCCATTTTAGGTATGGTGGGTATTGGTTTTTACTTGTTTATGTTACTTACCTCTAACCCCTTTGACCGTTTATTACCTTTCTTCCCTATTGATGGCAAAGATTTAAATCCACTGTTGCAAGATTTTGGCATGATTATTCATCCACCTATGTTGTATATGGGCTACGTTGGTTTTTCTGTCGCTTTTGCCTTTGCTCTAGCGGCACTGATTTCTGGCCAATTAGATTCAACATGGGCCCGCTGGTCCAGACCTTGGACCATTGCCGCTTGGTCTTTTTTAACTGTAGGTGTAGCACTAGGTAGTTGGTGGGCTTACTACGAACTAGGTTGGGGCGGTTGGTGGTTTTGGGATCCAGTTGAAAACGCTTCGTTTATGCCATGGCTAGTAGGTACTGCATTGATCCATAGTCTGGCGGTCACTGAAAAACGTAAAGTATTTAAGTCTTGGACTGTATTGTTAGCTATTTCGGCATTTTCATTGAGCCTTTTAGGTACGTTTTTGGTTCGTTCTGGGGTGTTAGTCTCGGTCCATTCTTTTGCTAGTGATCCTAGCCGTGGGTTATTTATTCTTGGTTTGTTAGTTGTGATTATAGGCAGTTCCTTAGGTTTGTATGCCTACAGAGCACCGCAACTAAAAGGTAGTGGTAGATACCAACTGTTTTCAAGAGAAGTGTTGTTAATTGGCAATAATGTGTTTCTAACCGCTGCAACTTTAGTGGTCTTATTAGGCACGTTACTTCCCCTAGTGCATAAAGAAATAGGCATGGGCTCTATTTCAATTGGCGCACCATTTTTTAATCAAATGTTTACTTATCTGATTGTGCCTTTTGTGTTGTTTATGGGGATAGGCCCAATGACACGCTGGAAAAGCCAATCTGCACAGGCCTTGTATAAACAGCTATTGATTGCGTTTGCGTTAAGTGTTTCGGCTGGGGTGTTAGTTAATGCCAGTTTTGAACAATCCAGCTATATGGCAACCTTAGGTTTAGTCATGAGTTTCTGGATTATGGTCACGACTATTATGGAAATTCGTCAGCGTATTCAGCCTCAAATAGCGTCAGGTAAATTCAGTATTGTACAAAGTTTACAAAAACTTACGCCTAGTCATTGGGGCATGGTAGCTGGCCACGTCGGATTTGCAGTCACACTTGTTGGTATTGCATTAGTCAGCGCTTATAACGTAGAGCGACATGTCAGAATGGCCGTAGGTGACAGTGTGACATTACAAGGGTATGAGTTTGTGTTTAAGGATGTATCTGAATATACAGGACCTAACTACACCGCTGATGTGGGCCATGTTGATGTGTATCAAAATAGTACAAAGGTGGCAGCATTGGCTGCAGAAAAACGTTTTTATCCAGTTCAGCGAAACGTTATGACTGAAGCAGGTATTGATTCTGGTTTCACCAGAGATTTATTTGTGGCTTTGGGCGAGCAGCTTAAAAATGGAGATTGGTCGTTACGTATTTACGTAAAACCTTTTATTAACTGGATATGGCTAGGTGCCTTTATTATGGCGTTTGGTGGTGTATTGTCGATCAGTGATAAACGTTATCGTATGACTAAGATTGTAAAAAAACCTAAAGCTAATAAAACGCCAACCTCGGCTTTAACGGAGCAACCATCTTGAAAAAAGTCGCTGTTTTTTTAATCCCTTTGGCACTGTTTCTGGGATTAATTATATTTTTATATCAAGGATTGTTTTCCGATCCAAGAGACCATCAATCTAGTTTACTAGAACATTCCATGCCTGAGTTTGTTTTGCCTGATTTGATGAATGTAGAACAAACTTATACCCAAGACGTATTTGTTGGCAAAGTGACTTTGCTTAACGTGTGGGGAGTCTGGTGTATTACCTGTGCGATTGAGTTGCCTTACCTCAAGCAGTTACAAGAAGAAGGTAAACATATCGTGGGTTTGTATTACGACCAAGATATTGATCCTGATTTTGGGATTAAAACTGTTGAACGAGTACAGCAAGAAGTAACCGAAAAACTCAATCAATTAGGTAATCCGTATGCCTTCAATATATTTGATGTAAAACGAGATTTGTCACTGGATCTTGGCGTTACGGGAGCACCCGAAACCTACTTAATTGACCAACAAGGCAAAATTCGTTTGCATCACATAGGTGATATTAATCCCCGCGTTTGGAACAAAAAGTTTGCCGCCATTTACGACGAGTTGGTGGCGCAATGAATAGAATATTAGCCACATTTTTGATTTTTACGTTGGGGTTTTTTTGTAGTCAGGCCTTGGCCACAGAAGATAAATTTCACTTTGAAGACCCTGAAAAAAGTGCCTTGTTTTTAGACCTGACCAAAGAATTACGTTGTCCTAAATGTCAAAACCAAAACATCGCAGATTCTGATGCGATGATAGCGGTAGATTTAAAACGTAAAGTGTATGAGTTGCTACAAAAAGATTACGATAAACAGCAAGTGATTGATTTTATGAAACAACGCTATGGTGACTTTGTATATTACCAACCTCCGGTAAACCCTATGACAATTTGGTTGTGGTTGTTACCTGCATTGTTTGTTGTTATCGCTTTGGCTGGAGTCGTTATATCTCGCAAACGTCAAGCGCCGCAAATAAACGATGAGCAATTGGCAGAAGCCCAAGCAATTTTGGAGCGTGACGAATGAGTCTTTTTTATCTAGGCGCGGCGTTGTCTGTTGTTATTTTTCTATTGTTTATTGCATTTCCTTGGATAAAAAAGAGTACTGCTGAATCTGGCAGTAACCTAACCAATAAAAGTTTAATCAAACAAAGACTCAATGAATTACACACTGAGCAACAGCAAGGTTTGTTGAGTGACACCGATAGGTTGCAGTCCGAAAATGAGTTAAAACTTGCGTTGTTAGAAGAGACCAAAACCAGTGAAAGTGCGGGCGCAAGTGTTGGCATCGTTATTTCAATTGGCGCACTGCTGAGTCTGTCGGTTGGTATTGGAGTGTATCTTTATGCGAACCAAATTCAACGCATTGATGATTGGCAGATTGCACAACAACAAACAAGTGAACTTGGACAGCGAATAATCAAAGGTGATGAAAACCTCACCTTAGAGGATTTACAAAAATTTGCTTTAGGACTCAGAACAAAGTTAGTCGAGACACCAGAAGATGCAACTGGCTGGATGTTGTTAGGCCGAGTTTCTGGTGCTTTAAACCGGGTTGATAGTGCCATTCAAGCATTTGAAAAATCCTTAAAATTTGCGCCTAACAACATTGGGACTTTATCTAGTTATGCCCAAGCACTGTTGATGACAGGGCAAGAGCAACAAGTGTTGCAGGCTAAACAAGTGTTGTTGCATATACTTAAGTTAGAGCCGGATAATACTAATGCTATGGGCGTGTTAGCCATAGCCGCATCTGAGTTAGGTGATAAACAATTAGCCTTGCAGAATTGGCAAGGGTTAATCGCCTTTATTCCAAAAACTGATCCTAATTATCAGGCGGTTAATCAACGAATTTCAGAATTGCAGGCTGAGTTAGGTCAAGTGAGTCAGAAGCAGTCCGAACCATCTGCCGAAGGCCTAAGTTCAACACGCGTGTCGGTAACGATTAACATCAGTGATGAATTACAGCAAAAATTGCCTAAGGATGGTTTCTTGTTCGTATTTGCACAAGAAAGTAGCGGAAAAATGAAAATGCCAGCTGCGGTGGTGAAACTGCCTTTAGGTGAATTCCCCATTACAGTTGAGTTGTCTGATGACAATGCTATGACGCCAAATTATACCTTATCGCAATTACAACAAGCTAAGTTGGTTGCTAGGGTGTCTTTAGATGGAAACGGCACTCAGTCAGCGGGTGACTTTCAAGGTGAATTGATTGCGACTTTGAGCGCGAACGAGATGACAGAAGAATCAATAACGATAAATAGAGAATTATAATGAATAAAGTAGGTGTTCTAGTTTTGGCGACAGGGTTGTTGCTACTTGGTGGGTGTGCATCCCAGCAAACTGCTAATGAACAAGCGCAACAGTTTGAAGATCCTAAAGATCCACTAGAGTCAATTAACCGCACAATGTGGGACTTTAACTATGAGGTCTTGGATGAGTATTTATTACGACCCACAGCGGTTGCTTATGTGGATTATATGCCACAAATTGCGCGCACAGGTTTGTTGAATATGGCTGAGAATTTAGAAGAGCCTTCCAACACCCTAAATAACCTACTGCAATGGAAATTGGATGGGACTTTTATTAGTCTCGGACGTTTTTTACTGAATTCTACCGTGGGATTATTAGGCCTGATTGATGTCGCCAGTGAAATAGGTTTAGAAACACAAGAAGAGGAGTTTGGAGAAGTCTTGGGTAAATGGGGAGTCGGTACTGGGCCTTATTTGATGATACCCGCACTAGGGCCAAGTGACATACGCAGTTCTGTTGGTGATTTTGTGGATACTTCCTATTCCCCGATTGATGGGCTTAATTTTTACTTAGGATTTTTGCGCGTTGGTATTAAAGCATTAGAAGGTCGAGCGTCGGTGATACAACAAGAACAGCAGCTAAATTCTTCTGCTGATCCCTATGCTTTTGTGAAAAGTGCTTATTTTCAAAATTTAGAATTTAAAGTGCAAGATGGGAAAGTAGAAAAGTCAGCTGAGGAAGAAGCGTTGGAAGATGATATCGATGCTTTTTTAGATGACTTATAGCCATTAATTAAACGTTTGAGTCCGATAAAAAAAGCCCTGATAAATTTCAGGGCTTTTTTGTGGGTGGTGGTTTATTTATAACCTTCTGGGTTATTTGCCTGCCAATTCCAAGAGTCTCTACACATTTCGGCAAGTCCTCTGGTGGCGGTCCAATCTAATGCTTCGCTGGCCGTTTTAGGGTCGGCATAACAAGAGGCAACATCACCACCTCTGCGCGGCACAAATTGGTAAGGAATAGCTTTTCCACTTTGTTTTTCAAACTCTTTGACCATATCTAAAACACTATATCCTTGGCCGGTGCCTAGGTTATAAGTCACTATTCCCGGACCTGTGTCTAGCTTTTCTAACGCTTTTAAGTGACCAGCTGCTAAGTCTTCTACGTGGATATAATCTCTGACACCTGTACCGTCTGGCGTATCATAGTCGTTTCCAAAAATAGATAAATGCTCACGTTTACCTGTGGCGACTTGGGTAATAAATGGCATTAGGTTGTTGGGGATACCGTTAGGATCTTCACCGATTCGTCCTGACGGATGCGCGCCCGCTGGGTTGAAATATCTCAGCAAAGCTATGTTCCAGTCGTTGTCTGACTTGTACAAGTCACGTAACACCAACTCAACCATTAGTTTTGACATGCCATATGGATTAGTAGGTTGACCGGTTGGCATATCTTCGCGAAGTGGCAGCTCAACAGGATCGCCGTAAACAGTTGCTGATGAACTAAATACTAGGTTTTTAACCCCAAATTTTTTCATCGCTTCACATAACGTTAATGTGCCATATACATTGTTATTATAATAATTGAGGGGTTTTGCTACCGACTCACCCACTGCTTTTAAACCAGCAAAATGGATAACTGCATTAATTTTATGTTTGGAGAAAAGTAATTCTAAAATCGTGTGATCGCGAATGTCGCCTTGTACAAAAATCGTTTTCTTACCGGTTAATTCTTCAACTCGATTTAATGATTCCTGTGAGGAATTACATAAGTTGTCGAGCACAATCACTTGATTGCCGCTTTCTAAAAGTTGCAAAACAGTATGGCTACCAATATAACCTGCACCGCCTGTTACCAAAATTGTCTGCATTTTTATTCTCCTTCAGGATGAGGTTTAGCTTGAGGAATATATTTAGCACATAAACCGTATTGCACTGGTTTGACTAGCATAGGATAAAGTAATGTGACTAATAATGCCCAAACAATAGCCATCCAATTAGTCGAAATTTGAATAATAAATATAAAAACTGGGATCACTACCAGCATTTTTAATACATTAAGAAGCAATTTTTCAGGTCCAATTAGTTTACCTAGCGCCAATTGCATTGCCGCTAATCTTGAGGTCAGAGGTAAATGCTGGAGTTGCGGTATTTGTTTGGTCGAAAAATAAAACTTCATAAATAGAGTCACCTATCAGTAACGATAAAAAAGCCCAGCTAAATCATTCGACTTAGCTGGGCGTTGATTGTACTTCTTAGTTTAAATTAGTTTGCAGGTTGTTCTGCCAACTTTTCCCACTTTTTCGTTTTAAAGGTAAATAGGAATATGACTACACCAATTGAAATGGTGAATAAACTGATTTGTAGGTAAAGGTTAGGCATATCTTCGACTTTATTAGGGTCAAAGTTTCCGGCTAACAAACCTGCAACTACATTGCCGATAGAGTAAGTGAGTACAAACACCCCCATCATCTGACCTGCAAATCGTTTAGGTGACAATTTACTCACCGCTGATAACGCAACTGGACTCAAACATAACTCACCTACTGTATGTAAAAAGTAAGTAGCGATTAGCCAGTAAGGAGCAACTTTTAATCCCGTAGCTGCTACTTGAGCGGCAAAGAACATCACAAGGAAACCGGTCGCCATAATGATTAAACCAATTGCACATTTTAATCCGTATGAAGGAGTAATCATTTTCTTAGCTAGGTTTATCCACATTGCTGCGAAGAAAGGCGACAAAATAACAATAAACATAGAGTTGGCAGATTGCAGCCATTCAGGCGGTATCTCAAAGGTACCAATGATTCTATCAGTGTAATCTTGTCCAAATAAATTTAGAGAAGAACCAGCCTGTTCAAAACCTGTCCAAAAAAAGATAGACGCGATACAGACTAAAAATAAAGCCCCTAATTGACGTTTTTCATCAGGTGAGTTGTTGCCAAGAAAAAATATTGCTGCAAAGTAGCCTAAAAATAAGACCGTCGCGAATATTGCAAATTTCTGAGCTACAACAACAGCGTTAAAAGTCATCATGTTATTTATTAACATGTAGGAAACTACGGTTAATACCAGTAAAAATACACCGATAACCGACCAACTGATTTTTGTAGCCTTAGGTGAAAGCTTAACTGTGGGTTCAGCTCCAGCACCCTCTAATTTGCTTAGGGTCATTTTATACATAATTAAGCCAAGACCCATGCCAACTGCAGCAGCGCCGAATGCCCAATGCCAACCCATGTTTATACGTAAATAACCACAAACGGTATAACCGATAACCGAACCTAAATTGATACCTAGATAATAAAGGGTGTAACCACTATCGCGTCTTTTGTCTTCACTTGAGTAAAGCTGACCTACCAAAGCGCCAATATTAGGTTTTAATAAGCCAGTGCCCAATACCACTAAAATCAAACCAATAAAAAAGGTAACGTCATTTGGAATAGCTAACACAATGTGACCACACATTATTATTATTCCGCCATACCAAACTGCTTTCTGCCCGCCAATTAAGCGATCAGCCATCCAGCCACCAGGTAACCCCATTAAATATACTGAGCCTGTATAAAGGCCATAAATCGCTGTAGCAGATGCCACAGTGATGGCTAAACCGCCTTCTTGTATGGATGCCGTCATGAAAAGCACCAGCATGGCACGCATACCGTAGTAGCTCATGCGTTCCCACATTTCTGTTAGGAAGAGAGTTGATAAACCACCAGGGTGACCCAAGAAATCTTTGGTTTTGGTGTGTATTGTTTCTGTTGTCATATATACAGCCTTTCTTTGTCGAAGTTTGTCCTTTAAAAGGATCTTGTTGTTCAAATTTGTCTATTAAACCCACACTCCATAACGCTTATTACTTAATTATAGAATTCCGGCTACGAGGTTATACTAGAGGCTAGACGTTAAAACAAGAAGAGTATAAATTGCCGCTTTGCTTTACAAGCGGAACTAACAGTGTGAACTCGCCCTGTGTTGTTAGGTTTTACGTACTTCTTGATGAAAAGTTTAATAATATTTTACAGGTACCTAATGAGTTATTTGAAATCGGCATCAGTAACATAATAGATTGGTATCTGACTAATGATGATTAGTGGGATGCTTTGCTGTAAAGGGAGGATTATGTCGAAAAATAATTGTTTAGTTAAAATAACAATGGTTTTTGTGAAAAAATACCAGCAATTATAGGTTTAACCAGTATTTCTGAAAGCTCAGGTAACTTGCTAATTACGAAACGATGAATAACTGCCGCTCAAGCATTCCACTGGGTACACAAATACGCTATTCTATTAGCAATTCTTGGTAAGTGAATTCTTGAATACTAAGACTTTGAATTTTATGGAATATGCATGTCAAAAATCGTATCAAAACTAATCATTTTTTTTGTCTATATCAGTTTGTTGAGTCTGCAGAACGCTGAAGCACAAAGTGCACAGCAGATTGAACAATTTAAGAAACTGCCTAAATCCCAACAACAACAACTAGCCAAACAGTTAGGTATCGATATATCAGGTATTTCTAATGGCTCTGATTTAAGGGATAAAAACGTTGAAACAGATGTATACCCAAGAGGTACTCGATTTGATCAACAAGGCAATCCTATAGATGACCAAGATGAGTATCCTTTAGCTGATAGCGATGAAGAAGAAGAGTTAAAGCTTTACGGACAGTCATTATTTGCAAATGCCCCTTCTACATTTTCGCCTGCATCTAATACACCGGTTCCGGCTAATTACATCATTGGTCCTGGGGATGAATTAGTCGTCCAATTATACGGTAAAGAAAACGAAGAATACCGCCTAACGGTTGGTAGAGATGGCAATATCATTATTCCTAAACTAGGGCCGATTTCAATTGCCACAATGAGCTTCTCGGAAGCTAAAACCTATTTGGCCGAACAAATTAAAAAGCAAATCATCGGTGTAGAACTCAGCCTAACCATGGGCGAATTACGCAGTATGCGAATTTTTGTGATGGGAGAGGCGCATAAACCAGGTGCATACAGTGTCAGTTCCCTGTCCACCATAACCCATGCGTTGTTTGTTAGCGGCGGTGTGAGTGATATAGCGTCATTAAGAAATATTCAACTTAAGCGAGCAGGCAAGTTGGTTGCAACCCTTGACCTTTATGACTTACTTAACTCTGGAGATACACGCAATGATGTGCTTCTGCAGCCGAGTGATGCGATTTTTATTCCCTCAATCGAGCGCACAGTATCAATTGATGGAGAAGTTAGACGTCCAGCAATTTACGAACTTAAGAATGAAGAAACCTTAACAGATGTGATGAAGTTAGCTGGCGGTAAGCTTGCAGAAGGTTACGAAGGTGCAGTTAATGTTAGAAGATTTATTAATGGTGAACAGATCCAACTGACAGTTGACTTAAAACATGAAGATATTAATGTTGTTGACGGTGACCAGATTGTTATTTCAAAAATATCCTCGTTTGTATCTAATTCAATTACTTTGATTGGAGCGGTTGCACGCCCTGGTAAATATCAATGGAAGGAAAACCTTCGCATATCTGAATTTTTGGGTAATAGGCAAAAAGATTTATTGGAAATTGCGGATTTAACCTATGTATTGATAGTCAGAGATATCAACGAAAATCGTGACATCGAATTATTACAGATTGATTTGAGCGAGTTAGATATCAACGACCCAACCAGTAATGTTGAACTAAAAGCAAATGATCGGGTATTGGTCTTTTCAAAAATTGAAGGTGATGTTTTAGGCGATTTGCGTTTAGCTGACTTGGCCTTCACCAAGGATGAACTCGATTTAAAAGAAAAAGAGTTATGGCAAAAGCGAATTGAAGACAGGTTATTTTGGGAAAGTGTAGGTCTGGTTGATGAAGAAAATATTGGATTAGATTTATCTGACGCAAAAAAAGATAAACAAACTTTGCCAATTATCACCTTGACGGAAGCTGAACGTGAAAAAGTCTTAGAATTTAAAGACACTAACTATTACTCCCGTAAACGTATGTTGTCACCTGTAATAGTAAAGCTTCGCGAGCAAGCCAAACACGGTAAACCGCTGCAATTGATAGAAATAGCAGGTGAAGTTAAGGTGCCAGGTGTGTACCCACTTACTAAAAATGCATCGGTAAACAGTTTGATTAAAGCGGCGGGTGGATTAACAGAGTCATCTTATTTGATGAAATCTGAAATAACACGAACAACGGTCAGCGAAAAAGGTGTGGCAGAGATTAATCATATCCGATTTAACCCGGGCGACGTGTTAGATGGCAATGTTTCAGATGTTGCTTTAATCAGTAAAGATAGAGTCAATATATTTGCCATCCCTTCATGGCAGCAAGAACTAAAAGTAACGGTTAAAGGAGAAGTGGAATTTCCAGGTGAATATACTATTCGTCGAGGTGAGACACTTTCAGATTTATTAAGTCGGGTCGGTAACCTTACTCAATATGGAGATCCGAATGCTGCAATCTTTACTCGCGAATCACTGAAAATACAAGAACGTAATAATTTACGAAAATTGGCGGAAGACCTACGTAAACAAGTTGCATCTGAAGGTTTAAGGACAAGCGCTGGTGCTGGTTCAGTGGTGAATTATGATGAAGCGAAAAAGCTGCTAAACGATTTAACAAAGGTTGACGCGGTAGGGCGCTTAGTTATTGACCTGCAAAGTTTACTCAAAGGTGATGCGATCGTAAATGTATTGCTCGAAGATGGAGATACCCTATATGTGCCGAGTCAAAGCCAATCTATTAACGTAATTGGTGAGGTATACGTGCCTACCTCTCATTTGTTCAGCGCGGGTTTATCATATGAAGATTATATTTCCAAAAGCGGGGGAATGAAGAACTTAGCTGATGAAGACAGAATTTATATCATTCGCTCTAACGGTTCGGTTGAGTTGCCAGGCAAAGGTAATGATTTTTGGTTTAGTAGTAATGGTGAAAATGTTGGGATTATGCCAGGCGACACAATAGTTGTTCCGTTTGACTCAGACAATATTGATAATTTAACTTTGTGGTCTAGTGCTACACAAATTATTTATCAGTTGGCTGTGGCTGTAGCGGCGATTGGTAGTTTGTAACAAATTTTATTAATAATAAAAATTAAAAGACGTAGGTGGGGTAGTTTTAATGAGTCATAGATTTATAAACAAAGGCTTTACAATGATAGAGTTGTTAATTGTCATTGTTATTTTAGGATTGCTTGCTTCACTTGTGGCACCTAAGTTTTTTGCACAATTAGGTACAGCTGAAAGGGGCATTGCCGCAACCCAGATGAGTGCTTTTGAAACAGCTTTAGACACTTATAGATTAGATATGGGTCGTTATCCTGAAAGTTTACAAGACCTTAGAGCAGAAAATAGCCCTAGATGGAATGGTCCGTATTTACCTAAAGCTGTCCCAGCGGATCCTTGGGGAAATTCCTATGTTTATTCTCGTTCAAACGATGGAATACAGCCCTATATTTTGTTGTCTTACGGAGCTGATGGCAAAGAAGGTGGTTCAGACGCTGATGAAGATATAGTGCACCAATAATGAATCTAAATGATATATTGAAGAACGAATACCGTGTTTCTTCGCAGGATATTGAACAGGCCGAAAAATACCAATCCCGCATCGGTGGTCGAATAGAACAAATACTGGTTAATTTGGGCAGTTTGCCAACTGAACAACTGCCAAACCTTTACTCTACATTTTTCTCTATTCCCATGGTTAAAGTGTCTGATTGGCTAGACTCTGAATTGCCAGAACTAACAACTCAATCCAAAAACATATTATTAAACAATCGTTGGGTACCTTTGCAAGTTTCAGGTACTAAATGGGTATTTGCTTGTGCTTATCCTTTAGAGCCGGAAGTGAATCAATGGTTATCTCAAGAAGAAATTGAGTTTGAATTGTTCATTGCTATGGATTCAGATATTCAAATTTTATCCCAGCGATTTTCTAGTCAATCAGTAGACAACTTTAATACTTTTGATAGTGATGATGAAGACCGCTTAATTGAGTTGGCTACCGAAACTCCTACCGTTAATTTACTCAACTCTTTAATTATTAGGGCTTTGCGCCAAGGTGCATCAGACATGCACCTTGAACCATACGAAGGTAGTTATAGGGCTCGCTTTAGAGTGGATGGGGTGTTGCATGAAGCAGAGCGAATTTCACCTAAAATGCAATTACCTATCGTTACGCGTTTAAAAATATTATCTGGAATGGATATTGCCGAAAAACGCCGGCCTCAAGATGGCAAGATTGAGATGAAAATTGCCAGTGAAGAACTTGATATTCGAGTTTCGGCTTTACCATTAAATGACGGCGAGTCCATGGTGATGCGTTTTTTACGTAAAGAAAGCATTCGCTATGACATGGCAGTTTTGGGTTTGTCTGATGATATTGAAAACTTAATCAAAGAAGATTTAACGTCTACGGCAGGTGTGATTTTATTAACCGGACCAACAGGTTCAGGTAAAACAACCACACTTTACACATTTTTAAATGAATTAAATGATGAAGATGTGAAGATAGTCACACTTGAAGATCCGGTGGAATACCAATTAGAAGGTATCAATCAAGTACAAGTGAATAGTGACATTGGTTTTGATTTTTCTGCTGGACTTAGAAGTATTGTTCGTCAAGATCCCGACATTATTATGTTAGGTGAAATTCGTGATAGTGAAACCGCAAAAATAGCCATGCAGTCAGCATTAACAGGGCATTTAGTCTTTTCTACCGTGCATACCAATGATGCGCCTAGTGCCTACACTCGCTTGCTTGATTTAGGGGTTGAAGAATTTCTATTAAACGCTGCATTGGTATCTATTGTGGCCCAGCGTTTAGCCCGTAAAATCTGCGAGCATTGCGCAGTGCCAGAAGAAAATCTAGAAGGTCATATTGAAAAATATCAATTAAAAAGTCTGGCTAAACGTTTTGCTATTGAAAAAATCAATCTTCAAAAAGGCAAGGGTTGTGAACTTTGCGCGCAAACTGGCTACAAAGGCCGTATGGCCGTAACTGAATATTTACGCTGTGATGATCACATTAAGTCGTTACCCAAAGGCGCAGACTTTACCAGTGCAGCCAAGCTACACAATAAAGAATTAAACAGACGTACATTGATGGAAGACGGGCTGTATAAAGCTATGTTAGGCCTTACTACCATAGAAGAAGTGGTTAGGGTAGCTGGCTAGTGGCTATGTTTTCTTACCGTGCTTATGATAATTCCGGTGCCAAATTTGAAGGTGAACTAGACGCTACTGACAAGCAAGGTGTCATAGCAGAACTTAAGTCTCAGGGACTTTTAGCATCGGAAATAAAACCTGTCGTGCAAAAAGGTCAAGGTATTTTACTTTTTAGTCGTGGTGTAACTCTTGCCGATCTGGAGTTTTTAACGGCAGAACTAAGTTTGTTGTTAGCATCAGGCGTAAGAATTGACCGTGGTATCGACATTATCCGTCGTAATAAAGCAAAACCTGTGCTGGCTAATTTATTGGGTGATATCAGCAAGGATATTAAGGGCGGTAGTAGTTTAGCTGAATCAGTTCGAAAACATCCCAAGGTATTTTCACCTCTTTATTGTAATTTAGTTGAATTAGGTGAATCTTCTGGAAATCTGGTTCAAGTGTTTCATGATCTAGCAGTAGACTTGAAATTTAGCAGAGACTTACAAAGTAAAATTATTAGTTCTTTGACGTACCCTCTAGTTATTCTTTTTGTATGTATATTAAGTATCTTTTTTGTTTTCAATTTTATTATCCCCCGCATGTCTTCGATGTTTGATGGCGTGGATAATTTACCCTGGTATACCTCAGCGTTACTTTCAGCTAGTGAGTGGCTGAATAACTATCAAGGCTTGTTGTTTATCGGAATTTTGATTGGTGGCGTGGGGATTTACGTGTTGTTTAAACGCCCTGAGGTAAAACATTGGTTTGCTGGCATCTCACTTAGTTTACCTGTGATTAAAAGTGCGGTGATTACCGTTGAGCGTATTCGTTTCAATAGTGGTATTGCATTAATGCTAAGTGCGGGCTTAGCAATCGATAAGGCTCTTAGTTTGTGTATTGGCAATGTGTCTAATCATCATCTTAAGCGAGAACTTGAAATTGCCCGAGACAAAGTGAAAAGAGGTAACTCTTTGTCGCAAGCTTTGCGGCAAACCTCGATCTATCCGGCGTTTTTTATTTCGTTACTTGAAGTGGGTGAAGAATCAGGCAACCTTGAATCGGTATTCAGTGAAATTGCGAAGCGCTCAAAACAAGAGTTTGAAAGCTGGACGGGCAGAATAACCACATTACTCGAACCTTTAATGATTTTGTTTATGGGCGGCTTAGTGGGTGGAATAGTGATTATTATGTTACTGAGTATGGTTTCGATAAATGAATTCGGCGTTTAGTGACTAGATACATTTATGAAAGCTACAAATCATCCCAGCATTAATAACTTGAAAGGCTTTACATTAGTAGAGTTACTAATTGTGATGACTATAGTAGGGACTCTGCTGTCTTTAGTTGGGCCACTTGCCATTGATTCGTTATCAAAAGCCCAAGCGAGGGCAGAGTTATTGTCTTTAAAGACTTGGCTAAGATTTCAAAGCCATAAAGCATTTATTACAGGACAAGAAATTCAACTTTCGTTTAAAGGTAAAGCGGTTTTCCAGATTAAGCCTACTCAAAATACCCAAATCAAAATAAAGCAGTTTGAATATGTCTTTTTTCAACCGCAATTAATTACCTTTAGTAGTAATGGCATTAGCTCAACGTTCAAACTTAGTGCTACTTTTAAGGGTAACGATTTAAGCATGCCTATTTTTGATTGGACTGACGAAAATGTCTTCGAATAAGGTCCAACAAGGTTTTACATTATTAGAGGTGTTAGTCGCTAGTGTTATTCTGATCACATCTATCGCTGCTATATCTTTAGCCTACCGTGGAGCGTTGATCTCTAGTGAACGTGCAGATAAAAACATTCAGATTTCTGGCGTGATACCGATAATTGTTTCTGCAATAGCTGAGGATTTGAGAGCCCGAGACAATGGTCAGGTTTTACTTAGTGGAGAAGGCACTGCTTGGGGCGCAAATTATAGCTGGAAGGCTGAATTATCTGAATTTAAACCACCACCGGAGCAATTTGACATTGATGTCGGTCACGTTGTTTCATATAAACCTAGATTTCGGCTCTGGGCGATAGAATTAATTGTAAACTTCAATGGAGTCAAAAGACCCTTTTTTTATAGTGAGGTAAGTTGGTTAAATGCAACACAGTAAGGGCTTTACGATAGTTGAATTACTAATATCCATATCTATTCTGAGTATGCTTATGTTTACTGGCTCATTCGTTTATAGCACGATTTCAAATCAATGGGATAAAGAGCTAGGAGAGTTTAATAATCACTTTGCTGAGGCCAGAGGTATTAGGCTTTTAGACAAATTATTAAATGGAGTGATGCCTTTTGTTATTAGAAATAGTTCTTCAGGTTCACCCACTATGTTTTTTATTGGTAAAGCCGATCGTTTATTAGCCGTTAGCTATGGCGGCATTATTAACAGTACCTACCCCGAAATATTTCGCCTGACCGTTTTGAAAAATAAAATTGATAAATTTGACTTGGTGTATCAGGCTACATCATCGCGAAAAACTTTATTACTTGAAACTGAGCAATCTATTAGTTTCGAAAAGTCATTCATTTTATTAAAAGATTTAGACTCTGCAGATTTTGAGTATTATGGATGGTCGGATTTTACTACTAAAGTGGATGCCAATTTCGATCGTAATGCAGGTCAAATAAAATGGTATTCTGAGTATTCTGGACTAGAAAATAAATTGACCCCCGAAGTGTTAAAAGTAAAATTGGTAAAAGATGGTAAAAACCTTGATATCGTGGCGATTTTAAATTTTAGCTCTGAAAAACTTCTTCAATATTATCTAACTGATGAATCTACAGAATGAATTTACATTATTCAGAGAGAGGAGTTGCATTAATTCAGGTACTTTTACTAACTGCTATATTGTCTGTTTTAGTGCTATATTTCACACAAACATCACGCCAACAGGTAGCGGTAGCTCAATATTTCAATGATAATACGGATGCATTTATTGAGCTTACAAATTTAAAAAATAGACTTCTCTTTTCGTTGTTAACTGATAGTAGAGCTAGTGACTCAGCAAAGCCTAATAACATTATCATCAAAAATTTCTATGGAGAGCCATTTTTCATTGATGACCATATTCAAGTAACAGTACAAGACCAAGCTGGATTGTTACCTATTCATTTTTTAAATAAAAATCAGTTGGTTAATATGTTAAGTTCCTTAGGTATTCAATTACAAAGATCAATACAAATATCTGAAATGCTTGGTAATTGGCTTGATTTTGACAATGAAACGTCAAATTACTCCAGTGAAACAGAATTATTTGGGTATAAAGCAAGGGATGGTTACGTTCACGACCTTTCAGATTTATTACATATAGAGGGGTTACTACCCGAAGAGTACGATATGATCCGTCGAGCTTATACGATTCATTATCCAGGCTTTTTTAATCTAGCACTAGCACCTAACTCTCTAATAAAAGGTTTATTTCCAGAGAGCCAGTTTTTGCAGGTTAAATCAATGCGGGATAGTGCTGCTTTTGACTCTAAAGTTTTCTCAAGAGTTACGGGAGTTGTTGAATCGGAAGAAATGTTTTTCGCCCCTTCAAACTTGATAGAATTTGAGCTGAAATATATTGGGGGTGATGTTAATTTGCATCAGAAATGGGTAGTTTCACTTGAACCATATAGTGACTTCAGACCTCCCATCAACTATCTAGAGAATCGTGGTTAAACCTTGTTGAACTTTCATAATAAAATATTTTCGATAAAATTAAATCGTAAACTACTGCTGAAGATCACCGGTTACTTTAATAATAATGAAGTATATGAAATTGAACTTCGAAAAGCGGAAAGTGCTGCGTTTTCGTTAAAAAAGAAAAGCGATAAACTTCCCCCAGTAATATTGATTGTGGCAAGGTATTATTATCAAGAGATTAGTCGTAGTTATCCATTGGGTAATAAAAGCGAGGTAAGAAAGCTTATTAAGCTCGAATTTGAAGGACAGAGAGTTGTTAGCAAAATAATAAAATCAGATAAGGGCAAGACATCCGTCAATATTTGGATTATTAACGCTGAAGTTCCACAAGCTTTAGTCTTGATACCTGAGTCATATTTGTACTCAACATTAATCAACTCTGATGTAATATTACAAATAAATAGTAGTCCTAAACAATTCATAACAATACAAAATGGCGCCTTACACTCTCAAATAGCGAATGGATTAATTTCTAATACCGCTAACTTCACGACATCAATTGGTGCTCCAAATACTCTTAAAATAGTCGATATTGAAAACACTGGAGTGGCAGGACTATTTATCAATGCGTTTAATAAAGTATCTTTGAATTCTCTGTTATCTTTTTTTGTTGCACCTAAGATTGAAGTAAATAAAATTTTGCTTTCGAAAGCAATTTTACCAGCCTTTTGTTTAGGTATGTTTTATGTATTGGCTTCTAGCGTTTTTGTATACGGTAAAAAAGCCTATTTAGCAGACGATATTCGAACACAACGCAGCGAAGTAAATAAGGTCCTAAGTGTTAATGATTCGGTGGATCTTAAGCTTGCAGAGTACAAGGCGATAACACAATTCTTAGCGTCTAAAATTAACATTGAAAGGTTATGGTTTGTGATGCCTGATGTATTTGATAACGCAATTATCAAGCGGTTAGAATTTAATCAAGGACGTTTTGTTTTATATGGCGAAGCTGAAAGAGCCACAACGCTTTTGTCTACATTAAATGCAAACCAATATGTAAATGACGCCCAGTTTGACAACCCTGTTAGAACAAATAGAGGAAAGGAAATATTTATTGCGAGTTTTACTTTAAACGTTCCTCAACTTATGACTTCTGATAAGGATCCTATTTGATGCTTGAAGAATTAAAAAAGTATCAACTCTCTCTTTGGGTTATCGGTATATTGATTTTAATGCGCTTCATAATTATACCGATAATTGAATGGCAGAATGAGCAATTAGTTGAAATAGAGTTATTACAAGGTCAGCAGTCAAGAATAGATAATGTATTAGCCAACAGCCAACAAATTGAAAACTTAGACATTGAACTCAGCTCTATTTTGGAACAAAGCAGTACTTTGTTTTTGGCTTCAACTGATTCAGCCAGTTTTCAATTGGAGCGGCAACAATGGGTAGAAGACACAACAAAGCTGTTTAACCTAAACATTGTTAATGTTGGATGGAGTCCCGCTTTGACTGTCCCTGACATAAAACTGGTTGGTCATGTCATGCTATTAAATACTGAAGGCAATACAGTTGACACGATCCGTTTTATTCAAGCGTTACAGGCTCAGCTCAATTTTATAGAAATTCAAACATTTGGTTTTCGAATATCTCAAATTAAAGATAGTGTGTTGGGCAAGTCGAGAACCAAACTTAACTTAGTATTTTATCGCAAGGTAGAAAATAAGTGAACAAGCAAAGAACATTGCCTTTAGTTTTTATCTGTGCCGTTTTTATCTTAGCAGGCTACGATTTGGTTAATCGAATTTGGCAGAAAAATGTCGTAGTACAAAACGCTGATTTAGCAGGGAATTTAAACAACATTAAAAAAGTTGGTTTGTCGCAAGGGCAACTATCTGAATTGGTAAACCTCTATGAAAAATATTCTGTATTAGAAAAAGATACTTCAAACAATGGCAAAGATTTGTCTGATGCCATTAGTAGTCCTACTCGTTTATTACTTAATGAGCATATCTTGGAACTGAAAGCTATTGTTGCATTATCTAATGAAAGTGGACGAGGTACTGATTACTTTTGTTTAATAAAAAACACCAATATTCAGTCTGCTGGCAGCGAAGTGATTAAAATAATGAATAATCAAACAATCCATGGGCATCGTTTACATGTTATTGACAATGTTAGTGTTAAATTGATTTCTGAAGACCTTGCCCCGAATGAAGATAAATCCTTAACTGAATTTGTTTTGACCATGTATGAAAAAAATGACAATGTTTTGTATGGAAAAAAATAATGAAAAATAAAGCAAAATATTATTGCTCAGTTCTAGTCGTAGTATTAACCGCATGTAGCGCGTTAGAAAAACCATTTACACCCGATGAGTCATTTTTGGCTTCCAAACAAAAATTAGCTGAATCACCAACAGATATCTCAGTCAATACTACTAAGCCTGAGCATCGTTCTGGTAAGATTGAATATTTAAGCCCATATCAAAACGGTTCTTCAGTGATAACCAAGCCTGAAGATCTAGCCGCTCGCTTTAGTCAAAGCAATATGCTTAAAGTCACTGCAGATGAATTGCCACTGAAAGATTTTCTACATTATGTGTTTGGCGATTTGTTAGATGTTAGTTATATCCTTGGGGATGAACTTCAAAGTGATACTCAGCCAATAACGTTAAACATCAGACAAGATATTTCTAAGCGCAAATTATTTTTACTCAGTGAAGAATTATTGGTTCAACGCAATTATGTCGTACGAGTAGATGACGGCATTTTTTATATACATAAAGCAGAAGGTGCTGGCTCCCAAGGCACACTCGCTTATGGTTATGGAAAACGTAGCAGCGATGTCCCCAACTCTTCATCAGATATCATTCAAATGGTGCCATTAAACTATGGATTACCCACTTCTTTTGCTAACTCAATTCGTACCTTCACTAAAGTAACAGCCAGTCCTGACTTTGAGCGCAGTTCGATTGTGTTGCAAGGCAAAAGAAGAGATATTCTTAAAGGATTAGAATTTATTAATTTAATGGATCAACCTAAATATCAAGGCAGGCAAATCGGCTTATATCAAACTACTTTTATATCGATAGATGAGTTGAGTGCGGCATTGCCGCCTATTCTTGAGCAGGAAGGGCTAATTGTCAGTACAAAAGGACAAAGTGGTGCTATTTCTCTTGTGCCTTTAAGTCGTCAGTCGCTACTTATCATGTTTGCAAATGATCTGACCATTATAGATAGGGTATCTTATTGGGCTTCTAAGCTAGATAAACCGGCAACTGGTAGCGATGCCCAGTACTTTATATATAATCCCAATTATGCTCGTGCCACTGATTTGGGTGAAAGTTTGTCACTATTAATTGGTGGGCAATCAGGGCCTTTGTCAAATTCAACTTCGGCGGCCCAACAGAATAACCAGCAAACAAATACGGGAGGATCCAAAACGAGGATATCTGCATCTTCAGAAGATATTAGTTTGGTGGTTGATGAACGGTCTAATTCACTTATTTTTAAAACTACAGGTTCACACTATCAAAGCTTGCTACCATTAATTAAACGACTAGACGTATTACCTAAACAAATAATGTTAGAGGTGGTCATAGCAGAAGTGTCACTAACAGATGAATTTAAACAAGGTGTTGAGTTTGCGCTTAATGATGGCAACTATGGATTATCGACCGAAGGCGCTTTCTTTGGCGAGGGTTTTGGTGGGTTAGCCTATGCTTTGCAAGGCACAATTGGTCAACTTGCGCTCAATCTTTTTCAAAGTAACAGCCTAGTGAATATTATTTCACGGCCCTCTTTGGTGGTGCGTGATGGTGTAAGAGCGGCGATAAGTGTGGGTACCGATATTCCTGTTGTAGGGCAAACATCAAGTGACCCCATAAACGGTGATAGGCAAACTACTTCTATCGAATACCGCAAAACAGGTGTTGAATTAGAAGTTACGCCTTCTGTCAATGCTCAGGGGTACGTTATTATGTCTATTAAACAAACAATCAGCAATGAAGTGGATAGTGGTGGCTCTACCTCAGCTGGGGGCAATCCGTCATTGTTTGAACGAACAATAGATACCGAGGTAGTGGCTCAAAGTGGTCGAACTATTATCTTAGGCGGCTTAATAAGTGAAAATAAATCAAGTATTGATACTCAAGTTCCTTTATTAGGCGATATTCCGCTACTGGGTAATTTGTTTAAAGCCAAAACAAGAGGGGGCGACAAGACTGAGTTAGTGCTAATGGTGACTCCCAGAATCATTGAGTCTTCTGACGAATGGGACGAAATTCGTGGTAAATTAAGTAACGAATTGAAAAAAATAACTATATATTAAAATATATAGTTAATAAGTGGTTGAAACCATACAGTTTCTTGGTTACAGTCGATTGGGTAATCAAACCAGTAGAGTGGTTACTAACGTGCGCAGGCAAGCCGGATAAAAACTATCTTTAATAGTTGACAAAGGTTAGCCATCATACATACAATTCACTGGAAGTCGCTTGGGCGACGGCCTAGGTGCATAAAAATAAATAATCAGGAATATCGAAATTCATCTTTATTCCAGTTTCATGAAACTTTGGAGAATGGAAATATGTTTAAAAAAACTATAATCGCTAGCGCATTAGCTATGGCCGCTTTTAGTTCACAAGCCGCAGTTGTTGCTGTTACAGCTGACGTTGTGTCTCAAGAAGGTGCGGCTGGACAGGCGAGCATCGCTGTTCCAAGTACATTAATTACACTTGGCGCTGAGTATGCAGTAAACGATACAATTACTATCACTGTTTCAGGAGCAGAGTTTGCTACTGCCTTATCTACCCCTTCATTAGTATATGCTGATGCGTCAGGCGGTGATGCCTCAGGAACAGTAACTTTGGGTTTGTTAAACTCTACAGCTACTAGTGTTACATATCGTATTACCGAAATTGATGTAGCTACAGGTGATGCAATTACAACAGCTGATACATTAACTTTCACTGGCATGGTTTTGACTACTTCAACAGTATTGGATGCTGTTGGTGATATCTCATTGTCGTACTCTGCTTTAACAAATACTGCGCAAGCTCTTGATGGAACTGGTACGCTTACTGATATTTCTAACACAGTGGTTGCACAATTCTCAGGGTCTACTACTTCAGTGTTAAACGGTATAATTGATGTTGAAAATGATCGTCAGCAATTTACTGCCGTTGCACCTGATACTGCGACTACAGATACTTTTGTTGTGACGCCAGTTGAAGCGGCTGCAGCTGTACATGATGCAGTGTATGACGGTGCTACATACGTAATCACTGGTGACTTCTCATGGATGGAGACTGATGGTGATGCAGGTATTGATGCTGCTGAATTGGCTGCTGCACTTGCTGTAACTGGTGCTGGTGACGATACCTTTGCTTCTGTCATAAATGCTGGTGCAACTGCAATAACTGTAACAGCAACTGATGCTGGTGCGGATGCTGTTGAAGCAACTACATTTACCTTTACTAATGCTGGTGTTGGTACTGGTAATGCTGTGTTAAGTGTACAAAGCTTTACTGTTGACACTACTCTTAATTACACAACTGCCGCTGCCGCTGCTGCAACCAAAATGGTTCAAACTGGTGCGTCTGCTGGTGCATGGACATTGAATGGTGCACAAGCATTGTTTAACTATGTAGCAGTTGGTTACACAGGTTTGCAAAACTCTATCGTAATCAGTAACACTGGTATTAAAGATGGCGGTGTGGTTGTTGAAGGTTTTGATGAAGCTGGAAACACTTACGGTCCTATGACTATGGCTGATACGTTGACTGGTGGTACTCAGATGACAGTTACAGGGCCTAACATTATGGATCTATTGACTGTTCCTGCAGGCACAAAACTTACTTTAACTATTACTGTTAATGCGCCTGATGCTGATGTTGACTTCAGTGGTTATACGCAGAAAGCGGGTACTGGTCGTCAGTTAATGGCTGTTAAATACCTTTAATTAGTAGTTATCTAATTAGTTGAAAGCGGCCGTAAGGCCGCTTTTTTGTTTTCGTGTTTTATGATCTGCCCAACTCATTCTCCATATACACACTCTTCTAACATTTCCATTTCTTTCTTTGCATACATATTTCAATCAACGTCGATTCACCTGAAAGTATTTATAAGCTTTTGGGACTGTCTATAAATCTAGAAAGATAAGCTTTAGATATAGGTTTATTGTTTAAAGCTAAACGAGATAAAGTATCTTTCTGGTTCATCTACTGCTTGCTCCAGTGCATCACAATGCAAATACCCGAGAACCAGCTGCATATTAACATCCAACCCGATCACCTAATAACATTGAAGCCGATCACCTAATAACATCCATCCCGATCACTCAATAACATCGAAGCCGATCACTTTTTGGTTAAAATGTTATTCAGTGACCGACTTAATGTTATTGCCCAACTTTTACTTTTTTTTGTCTGTCCAGTAGGTGTTTTTAACCGTTATTCTTTTCATTTTTGATGGTGAGAATAACTATGCCAATGGCACCTATTTCAATGCGTAAGTTAAAAGAGATTTTAAGACTCAAATATGGCTGTTTGCTCAGCCATCGAAAAATAGCCAAAAGCTTATCTGTTTCAGCGTCAATCGTGTCTGTTTATGCCATTCGTGCAACCTCTCTTGGGATCACTAGCTGGCCGCTTGATGAAAAATGGAATGATGAGACACTTCACCGAGCATTCTTCAAAACCAAGCCTAAGAGCAAGGGTTACATCATCCCTAATTGGTCTGTTGTCCAGCAAGAGCTGAGGCCGAAAACGATGACCTTGCAGTTATTGTGGGAAGAATATGGTGAGCGGTATCCAGAAGGTTTTTACAGCTACAACCACTTCTGTCGTCTATATAAAACATGGCTAAAATGTCAAAAACCGTCCATGCGTCAAAACCATAAAGCAGGTGAGAAACTGTTTGTTGATTATTGTGGACCCACCATGAATATTGTGGAATCAACAACGGGTGAATGCCGCACAGCGCAGGTTTTTGTAGCAGTCATGGGCGCATCTAACTACACCTTTGCAGAGGCAACGTTTAGCCAAAAACTCGAAGACTGGGTGATGAGTCATGCACGATGCTTTGAATTTCTGGGTGGCGTACCTGAATTGGTCATCCCAGATAACTTAAAAAGTGCTGTGACAAAAGCGTGTCGTTACGAGCCGGATCTGAACCCAACCTACCAACAACTCGCCGCCCATTACGATACCGTTATCGTGCCTGCCAGACCTTATAAACCCAAGGATAAATCGAAAGCTGAGGTGGGTGTTCAAATCGTTGAACGTTGGATAATGGCGCGACTTCGCAAGGAAATCTTTTTTAGCTTGCGACAATTAAACCAAAAAATACAGACACTTTTAACCGATTTAAATCAAAGGCAAATGAAAAAGCATCCTGGCTCAAGGCTATCCCAATTTGAAGCGATAGATAAACCCGCACTGAAACCTTTGCCGTCACAACCTTATCGCTACACCTTAGTGAAACAGGTCAAAGTGCATATTGATTATCACATCGAGATTGAGAAACATTACTACTCGGTGCCACACGCCTTGATCAAGAAAAAGCTAGAAGCACATGCTACGGGGCAACTGGTCACACTTTATCATCAAGGGGTACAAGTTGCCGTTCATCCAAGATCATACCGCGTGGGAGGTCACAGCACCCTAGATATCCACATGCCAATCGCCCATCAAAAACAGCAGCAATGGACCCCCGAACGATTTGAAAGTTGGGCAAGAAAATTCGGAAAATCAACCGAGCAATTTGTCATTCAACTCATGCAAACCAAAAAACACCCCGAGCAAAGTTACCGTGCCTGTATGGGTGTATTGAGTTTAGGGAAAAAGTTCACAGACAAACGACTTGAAGCCGCTTGCTACCGAGCGTTAGCAACAGGTGTTACGCGAGTAAACCAAGTGAAAGCTATCTTAGAGAAAGGTTTAGATAGCCAACCTCTACCGGAAAAACAGCTGGATCTTCTAAGTGAGATCGACCATCAAAATATCCGTGGCAATCATTATTACCACTAATAAAACCTAAGGAAACAACATGCAATCAGTGACGCAACAAATCAATACTCAATTAGTAACGCTAAAGCTAAGCGGCATACGTGATGCGTTATCACAACAAAGTGAACAACCCAATCTATACGTCGAACAAAGCTTCGAAGAGCGGTTATGTTTATTGCTTGACCATGAAATAACCCAGCGATATCAACGTAAAATTGAGCGACTGACCCGCCAAGCCAAATTTAGAGTTAACGGGACATTAGCACAGTTGGATTATGGTGCATCGAGGCAGTTAAACAAAACGCAGATCCGCTCATTGGCGCAAGGTGAATGGCTCCGTCTTCACCAAAACATACTGATCACAGGGGCAACAGGTTGCGGTAAAACCTATCTTGCCTGTGCGTTGGGTCATAACCACTGCCAGCAGGGAGAAAACGTTTACTACTTCAGGCTCAAAGAATTGCTTGAAAAGATGTTTATGGCACAAGCGGATGGCAGTTATCGAAAATTGATTAACAAACTCACGTCAGCGAATTTACTGATATTAGATGATTGGGGATTAGAGCCATTAACGCCGCAACAACGCAGTGATTTACTTGAATTAATTGATGCGAGGTATGACACAAAATCCACACTGATTGCGAGTCAATTACCGATAGAAAATTGGTACGATATGATCGGCGAATCCACACATGCAGATGCGATTTTAGATCGGCTTGTTCACGGGGCAATTAAGTTAGAATTAAAAGGCGAATCTATGCGAAAAAAACTAAATTCCTTGACTGAAGCCGATCACACAAGTTAGATTTTACTGAGTTCTACTGGAAGATAAAAAAGTGATCGTCTTCAATGTTATTGACCGATCGGTTTCATGTTATTACGCACCAGCTTTCGCACACTAGTTAGTTTTCGCCAAGCAATATGATATTGACTCGGCTATCTTCCATCAGCTCTTCCCTATGCGGAACATTTGGTTGTGTATTTCTGAATAATTGGTTGAAAGATTATGTACTTGAATTTATTGAAGAAGCGCAGTAGTAAGAGAGTTGGAGATATGGTCTATACAACCAAGAGCGGTCACAATTTGTGATTAGATTTTTCTGCTCCAATTCACTCATAGGTGTTAGCGATGTTAATATGTATTTTCAACATCAATGATGACTCTGATTATCGTCAAGAGAGAATAAAAAGACATTTTCTACTTAATCATTCTGTCGGTTTAACTCCCAGTAGCATTTTTACGAAATAGCAGTTTTAATTTCAATATGTTTGACTTCAACCTGATTGGAAAAAATAACGCTGAGGTCATTTTACGTGCCATGGGGCGCGTTTCTTTAAAAATCCAGAAACATACATAGCTGGCAAAGCAATAAGACACCAGCGTTGCCCAAGCTGCACCCTCTGCTTGCCAGACAGGAATGAAATAGAAATTCATTACAACATTAATTATTGCCCCTGACCCCTGTGACACTAGTGAAAATCGAACCAATGACTCGGCAATCAACCACTTACTTGTAATGGCCCGCATAAATACAAAACAACAAGCCCAAATTTGGATATTTAAAAGTGATGTGGATTGCTCGTAGTCAGAACCATATAAAAAGGGGATAAAGATAGGTGACAACATAACGGTGAATGTGATGATTAACAGTGAAAATGCAAACATACAATCTAACAGTAGCTGTAATGAATCGTTATATAATTCAACACTGACACTTTTATCGCTAAGTAACTTTGGGAAAAAAGCAGCCGCCAATGCCGTTGGGAAAAAATACCAAATTTCAGAAAATTTAACCGCAATGGAATAAATGCCTACTGCAGTTTCATCAACCATTATACCTAACATTAGCTGATCTATTTTCAAATAAATAACGGCGGCTATCCCAGAAAATATCAACCAGATAGATTCCCTAAGAAGTTTAATGCCATAACGAAAATCAATTTCAATTTTGTGTGATCTATTCCTTTTTTTGTAATAGGTCAATGCAAACACACCACCTACAACTGCCCATTCCACTGCTTGCACGACAATAAAGTTAAATAGAGAGGGGGTTGTGAAAGCGACTAATAACTTAATTACGCTGAAGATAAGTAATACAGATGTTCTAATCACAGCAATTGACTTAGATTGCATCCTGGACTGGAACCAGTGTTCAAATAAGTTGAATATGCTAAAGCTGTTTCCGACTACTAATATTACGACTAGTACGTAATGAGGTGATAGGACTTCAATAACATGGCCAGCCAACACCAATATACATACTGTCCCTAACAACACACCTAGCAGCCTTAGGGTCAACACTGTACCTATGATCTTCCCTTCGCTATGCTTCTCATTACATAACTCACGAATGACGATAGCATTGAGTCCTAACGCTATAAGTGGCGTGAATAAAGCGAAATAGGATAGTAATAAACTATAGGTACCAAAATACTTAGGCCCTAATTCACGGGCCATAACAATGTTTACTAATAATAATGCAGCCATTGTGAGTATTTTTTCCAGATACAGCCAAGCTGTATTGTGGAGCGCATTCTTTACGCTAACGGGTGATAACTGCAAATTTTACTCCGTGATTATTTTCGAAATACTGCCCGCAAAGCATAAAAGGAAAAACAAACAGTAGTTTGGAAGAATGGAAGTTTTTCAACTTCACGATAAATTTCCCATTGCCTAAGTGCTTTCTTAAATTTATTTCTAGAGATTGAGTTTGGTAGTATACGATATTGTCCCATGACTTTATTTAACACATGCGCTTGTTTGCCAGTTTTTAATAACTTTAACCACAACGCATAGTCTTGGCCTGTTCTTAACAGTGGCATCGATATATCACTGAAACCAGATTGCCGAACTATCACAGTTGAGCAACCTAGGGTCGCTTTTTTCTTAAGCATATCTTGGTAATTAAAACTTCTTACCTGATCTGCATCTACTTGTTTGCCGAGTAATCGGTCTAATTCATCGATAAGTTCGTAAGCTGTGAATGAAAAGTCAATGTTGTTTCCCATAAAATCCAATTGACACTCTAATTTATTTGGATGCCAAATATCGTCACTATCTAAAAATGCAATAAACTCTCCACTAGCTTGATCTATTGCTGCATTTCTGGCCTTAGCTGCACCCTGATTAGAAGGAAATTGAATTAATTTCACTCTGTTATCTTTTGCTCTTAGTTGTTTGATTATTTTGACCGAATCATCAGTTGAGTAATCATCAACAATTATCAGCTCCCAGTTATCATGCGTTTGGGCAAATACTGATTGAACTGTCTTTTCAATATATTTAGCAGAGTTGAAAGAGGGGGTGACTATTGAAACTAATTTTTTTACCATAAACCTATCATATTCATTTAAATTAACTGTAATGAGAACTATCTATTTGAACGATAGTTAATGTGAAACTACTTTGAAGAATCCTTTTATTCCATAACAACTCGCTTTCAAAGCTTTAGCGGGAGATAATTCTTTCTGGAATAGTCTTTTTATAAAAAAAGCAACAACAAAAGGTAAACCCCAAATACCATATACCCGTCTAATAATTGCACCTTTAGATACCAGCTGTAATTTGTCTTGATAATTACTCCCACTTGTTTCATCTGGATGTAATGATGTGCAAATAGGTTGGTACATTATTTTAAGCCCTTGGTTGAGACAGTCAGACAAAAATATATTTTCTTCTCCGGACTTAAATTCTGCTCCTAAACCAAAACGGGCATCAAACAGGATCGCGTTTTTAATCAATGCCTCGCGATTGCACATGATTTCGATTGAGCTTACCTTCATGATTGATAATCTATTGTGTAAAAAAGCTTCCTTTTTGTAATTTTTTCGTGTTTTCCGGCCATCAATTACATAGCAGGTGCTTATTACGTCACTACTGCCCTGCTCAAGCTCTTCAAAAGCTTGTAGGCAGCCATCAGCAATTACTTCCACATCATCATCTAAAAACCAAATGTATTTTGCTGTAGATGCTTGCAAGGCGTTATTACGATTGTTGGATAGCCCTATACTCTTGGTATATATGATTTCATAAGAGGGGGAACGTTCTTGTGTATTCGGGGTTTTAATATTTTCAAATGTTTGGCAACTAATTAATGAGCTGATACCCGTATTAGAATAAGCGTGTTCAGCGTGCTTTATTGCGCCGCTCAATCTACTTAATACAGTAGCAATTAATATTTGTTTGTTACTCTGATTTTGCATGTGAAATTCTTGTTCCTATTATTTTACTCGAAACGTGCTGATTAGTGCAAAAATTACCAATCGCCAGTTTTCGATATTCAATAATGATAAAATTTCACTAATCGGTAGAGAAACGCCCTGTATTCTAGCTTTAACTAGGAGAATACTTTTTTTGTGTTTTTTAAAAAGCAATTTTTCATGTTTCTTCTCAAACAGTTTTAATGCCTTTAATCTATTTGTTGTATTAGATGATATTCGATTTTGTTCGTGAGAAGTATGAAGTACATAACTATGATCTTTAGTTTTAAAAATACTTCCATATTTTTGAGATAGACGAACCCAGCAATCATAATCCTGAAACGCAGGCAACGATATATCAAACCCTTCTATTTCTTTCATTCTAGTTGTTAAAGTAAATACCTGATTGCCAATTCTATTATAATGCATGAGTGAAGTTAGAGGAATTACTCCATATTCACGCCCCTGTTTGACCCGAGTATTACCTTTATCATTAACGAGGCTAGCGGCAATCGCTGCATATTTAGTATCCCAATGGCCAAGAAGTTTGAGCAGGTGGTCAGGTAAAAACTCATCATCATCATCAATACCAGTAATATAGAGGCCTGATGCAATGTTAATCGCAGTATTTCTCGCGGCACACGCTCCTTGCGGTGTATTGTGGCAAAGGTATCTAATCATTGGATATCGATTAGCATAGTCACGTAATACCTCTTCTGTTCCATCACTTGAGCCGTCATCAACAATAATAAGCTCAATGTTTGCATAGTTCTGATTAACAACAGACATAATTGCTCTCGGTAGTAAAGTAGCACGGTTATGGGTTGGCATATATACAGATATTTTAGGTGACATTTAGCTTAGGCTCTTACTTAGGTATTTAATTTTTTACTTGGCGAAGTAAATGAAAATCTCTTACATGGAAGTCCAAAATACAATAAAAACTCAATTTGTATGAATGTTTATGTAGTAGGAACGATTAATGAAGTAATTAAACACTGTTTAAACGTAATAGAACTAACTGTAGCAAAAATTACTATAATGACAGCCTCCCAAACGTAACTGTTTAACATCTTGTTAGGTGTTCCAATGAGTACTTCTTTCTATCTTCTGGGCAGTGAAAAAAAATTGTAATTGGCCTTTACGTATATTTATAAAAAATATTATGTTCTTCACTAGTTCCTACCTTCGTCATTTTAAAATGACGCTTCAAGAACATTAAAACTCATAAATTATTTCATAAGTCTTTATTTAATCGCCGATACAACCTTATCCCATAAATCCGAAGATTCCTTTTTAAAGATTGTTCTTGGTGTTTCTGAAATCAATGAAGAATGTTCTAGTGCATAACTCATTTTCGATTCCAATTGTTCTCCAGAATTGTTTGGTACTAGTAGGCACTCACTCAACCCGTACTCGTCAAATAAATGTTCATATTTGTGGCTCCAACTAGTTCCCAAACAGGGTACACCCTGACTTAAAGCACTAACGCATCCGTGAAATCTTGAGCAAACAATTAGTTTGGCAACTGATATTATGCCTTTCACTTTTCTTGAATCTTGTTCATGGAAAATTTCTATATTTTTCTCAGACATATTGCGAATGAGTGTACAAATTTTCTCGTCCTCATGACCTTCATGGTTCAAAATGACAGGGGTCATGCCTTTCATATCCCCAATTTTAATGCATTCAGCTAGCAGTGATAAGTAATTATCTTTCCATTTGGAATCCACATTACGGTCACTCATCATATTATAGTTCGGTATGATTAACATAAGGTTGGTGTAGTCTCGCCAATGCTGGTCAACGATAGGGTTAACTAAATTAGTAAAATCGCCAAACTGCACAATATTAGAATGCTTACCTATAATATTAGTGACACTGTCATAACTCGACTTTTCTCTAGCGCATATTAGAGTTGCCTTAGGCAATGCTCTGCGGAGTCTGGAAACGTCAACATCTCTAGTAAATGGGCCAAGAGCTTGAGGAAGAAAAATGTACTTTTTATCGCTTTTGTTCATGCGTAATATTTCATTGCACAGGTGCTTAATTTTAGTGCTTCCCCATTGGTCTCCATATGCAAACCCAGATGCATCTAGAATAATATCGACGTCAGCCTCTAAAACAATACCGAAACTGTTGATTAGCCAACTTCGAATTCGTTTAGGAATAAAATAACTAAGCTTATTTAGGTCAAATCGTCCTTTTTTTATTGAAAATTTTTGAAGTGCGCCAATTTTTGCCCGCTTATCATATGGGGAGTTAGGACCAGGTTCTAGTACCAATCTAGCATTTGGGACTCGGTCCTGAAGCTGTTGGATAACAGCGTACAACATTAGCTCAGCCCCTTTATTTACAAATTGAACCCCTTTAACTTCAATAATCACTTACAAAATCTCCTTCAATAACATATCTGCTGATTTTTTTTGAGAAAATGGTATTTCTCCTGCCGGCATCGCATAACCGACGGCTATTAGCATTATTGGACGTTCAAAATATTGCAAACCCAATTTATTTTGCATCAGTCGCTCTCTACTTTCCACGTCCGGCCAATTAATTGGGCAACTAGATAACCCTAATGTCTCTAATGCCAGCATTAATTGCATTGCCGCTAAAGATGCGTCTATATAAATTACGTGCCTGTCTCGTTCAGACGGATAATTTGAAAGATCGCCTACTACGACTATCAATGCCGGTATATTTCCAGCAAAACCTACGGTACCCATTGCTAACTCTGCAATGTTTGAGGCTAGGGCACCATCAGCTGTATAGTTGAAAAAAAAAGGCTGTCTATTGCAGGCTGACGGGGCTAATGAGGCGCTATTAACGGCTTTCTCTAGCGATTTTTTTTCTACTTGCCTATCTTGATACCACCTTACCGATCTTCTTCTTGTGTAAAGTTGAGTCAGTTCTTCAAACTCCACTGAAGGAGCTGGTAGCGAAGCATGAGAGTAAGGAACTGACTTCGCTTTACTATGGTTACCACTAACTGGTTCATTGGTCGTTGCAAAAGTTGCTCGCGCTAATGATATACGTCCTTGATCCTCAACAACTTCAAAATATTTTTGCAAAACATCAGTGGCCCATTTTAATTCTTTTTTACAAAAGCCTTTCGTTTGAACCGCAAGTATAAATACCTCTACCGTTTCAAGAACGTATGCCTCAGCAAAGCTTGCTCGCCTTGGACGCATAATCAATCCTTTTTCCAATCTATGAATATTACGACGTAATAGAGCAGAACTATTATCCACTTGCTTTAGTTTTTTTTGAAATGATAAGCGTCCTAAAAGAGAAGCCTTATGCTCCCTATAAAAACTTCGATCCAAAATCAGGTAGTAAATGGATGCTGTGAATCCATTAATACTGAATAGTTTCACTGTTAATATACTAAAAGTACTCAAACATTTTTTTGCCAGTTCTTTAATAGAGCGTGGCAGTAGCTTCAATAAAATTGATTTCATGTAAACTCAGGTGTGATTTTAAAACCGAAAAAGGAGCAGTTGACTGACCAGAGTCATTGTCTTAAATGTGATCTCTATAGCGGTGATTCATTTTGTTTTAATATTTACTAAAAACTGTACTAAATAATACACCAGTGAAGCTAAATAACCCACTAGTAAAAAGACTAATTAAAGTCTTTTTGGGCCAATTCTGTTAGATTGTTTTTGTTCGACGTTAATTGTAAATAGAGTTTTTATACTTATGGGACCAGCTTAATAATTAAGTATGTAAGCGTTTTAAGGGATGTTTATTGTCAAAAACTTTTGTTCACTTAATATAAAAACGCTAAAACCTCTTTATGCTGGGCTTACCAGCCATTTTTAATATTATTAATGGCTATGTTTGTATTAACTGTTGTTGAACACTAAACATACTGTTTTTATTGAACTTTTCATCATTGTCCAAATA
>NZ_CAJWCF010000050.1 GCF_913020055.1 uncultured Paraglaciecola sp.
AACTTTTCACCCGTGACTAAACTTGGGCACCACTTATCTTTAGCGGCTCTTGTACCCCAGGTGGCGACCATCCATGTGGCCATATTATGAATGGTGAGCATGGCAGTAGTAGTAGTACAGCCCATAGCCAGTTGTTCAAAAATAATAGAAGAATCTAAACGGCTTAAACCCATGCCGCCTTCGTCTTCTGGTGAATACAAACTACAAAAGCCTAACTCACCGGCTTTTTGAATCACCTCTTTTGGAAAAATATGTTCTCTATCCCACTTCGCAGCATGGGGCGCTAATTCCTGTTCAGCAAACTGTTTGGCTGTATCGGCAAAGGCTTGTTGGTCATCGGTCAAGTCAAAATTCATAATAACGTCCTACTTCAACGAGATAGTCATATTCGGGCCTGAAGGAATATCATCTTCAAACCAACGAGCAGTAACGGTTTTTGTTTCAGTATAAAAGCGTACCGCTTGTTTACCATAGGCATGTAAATCGCCATAAAACGAGTTTTTCCAACCAGTAAATGAGAAAAATGGTAGAGGTACTGGAATAGGCACGTTAATACCTACTTGACCCACTTCAATCTCATGTTGGTACTTGCGTGCAGCAGCACCACTGGCAGTAAAGATAGACGTACCGTTTCCGTATGGGTTGCGATTCACTAGGGCAATGGCCTCTTCTAATGTATCCACTGTCATACAACACAAAACTGGGCCAAAGATTTCTTCTTGGTAAATCACCATGTCTTCACTTACATCAGCAAAAACAGTTGGTCCTACCCAGTTTCCATGTTGGTAACCTTCTTCATCTAAAATAAAATCAGAACCATCGAATAAACAAGTTGCACCTTCATCTTTACCTTGTTGAATAAGCGACAATACTTTTTGTTTAGCTTGTGGACTAATTAACGGGCCAAAACCAGCGGACTCGTCGTTCCATAAGCCTGGTTTAACCGCTCTTAGTAGCTCAGTTAATTCACCAATCCACTCTTTCGACTCACCCACAAATACTGCAACAGAAATAGCCATACAACGTTGCCCTGCAGCACCTACAGATGCGCCAACCAAGTTATTAATCACTTGCTGTTTATTTGAATCAGGCATGATAACCGAATGATTTTTCGCACCGGCAAAACACTGGGCTCGTTTCATATTGTCGGTGGCTGTTTTATAAATATGCTGCCCTACTGGCACCGAACCAACAAAGGACACAGCACGGATGTCTGGATCTTTTAGTAATGCATTCACTTGATCTTTACCGCCATGCACAACATTTAATACACCTTCTGGTGCGCCAGCTTGAGTAAACAACTCAGCCAATTTCATTGGGGTAAGAGGATCTTGCTCTGACGGCTTGAGAATAAACGTATTGCCACAAGCAATCGCCATCGGAAACATCCAAAGTGGGATCATCGCAGGAAAGTTAAAGGGAGTAATACCTAAACACACCCCTAGTGGTTGAATATAACTATAAGTATCAATGCCTCGGGCCACATTTTCAGCGGTTTCGCCCATCATCATTGAAGGAATATTCATTGCTTGCTCTACGACCTCAATACCACGCCAAACGTCTCCTTTTGCATCAGCAAAGGTTTTGCCTGTTTCACTGCTTAGAATAGTCGCGATTTCATCGTGATGTTCTTTTAGCAATTGCTGATAACGCATCATGACTCTTGCTCTTTCTGAGGCGGGCACCTCTTTCCACTCTTCGAACGCCGCTTTTGCACTCGCTACAGCTAAAGATAATTCTGCTTCAGTTGTGCATGCCAATTCTGCAATCACTTCATTATTCGCGGGATTAGTCACTGGTATATTTGACGAGGAAGACGAAGCTATCAACTCGCCATTGATCAGGGATGGAACAAGCTGCATAAATAATCCTAAGTAGTTTATATAGTACGAGGCTAACAAATTTTTACCTTTACGTTAACGTAAAGCAAACAATTTAGTTTAGACCAACTGTTTCGTTAGCTATACAACCACAAACTATAGGTTTAAGCCGAACTGAGGATGGATACGCAAAAAATTGATTATTTTTATCACGTCTGCCTGCTATGCTGCTGAATATCTGTAGAAAAATAGTCCGTTCATATGTCACTTGCTAAAGTTAAAGTCGCCGTTGTAGAAGACAATGGAATGGCTCGCGCCAATATACGAAATCATTTACTGGATATGGGGTTTGGTCAAATTAGCTGCTTCAGCAATGGCCGAGAACTAAAAGCCAATATGAAAAATCAGAAATTGGATCTTCTGTTGATGGATTTTCACCTTGGTCAAAATAAAAATGGTGTCGAAGTCGTACAAGACTTACAAAAGCAGAAAAAAATAACCCACTCCACTTGTGTCATGTTTATTACCTCTGACCGGTTGCCGCTGATTATCGGGCAGATTGTAGATGTACATCCGGAAGCATTAGTAGTCAAACCTTACACAATACGCAATTTAGCTAAGAATATTTCTAAATGTCTCAACCTACATAAATATTTAATGCCCATTTACAGATTGATGGATGATGACAATTATTCAAAAGCGTTAACCCAACTTGACCAATTAATAGAAAAAAATGCCCAACCCAAGAAAAAAAGTGCCATGGTTAAACTGCGCGCTAGGCTACTCACTAAATTGGGTCACTATTCTGAAGCCGCGGAACTGTATCGAGGCATTTTGCAACAATCCAACAAAGTTATATGGGCCAAATGGGGCTTGATTCAAAACCTTTTTTTGGACGGCCATGTTGATGAAAGTGAAACCTTACTGCGCGAACTGACAGAGTCAGAACTCACCAATGATAAAGCCTGTGAATGGTTAGCACGTATTAGTGTGAACAATAATCAATATAGTAAAGCCGAAAACTACATGCAGAGAATCCGCGAAGGCGAACTATCAATCCCTGCCGCTCGATTAAAAGCCTATATTTATCAAGCACAGGAACGCGGCGAAGAAGCGATAACATTGTTAGAAAAAAAACGCGAGTCCAACCGCTCTATTCGTGAACGTTATGATGAAATATCCCTCGATCTGGCCCGATGTTATATTGCTGAAGCCGAACAAAAACCTAAAACCCAGTGCACTGCAGATTTACAAGTGGCGAAATTTCTAATTGGTGCTGCAGGTAGAAAACTGTCCGATCCTAGTTTGAACATTAGAAAAGACTATATGTTTGCCATGATCGCATTCATGGAAGGCAATGTGGCTAAAGCCAATGAAATATTAGCGCGCCCCGGTATGAGTGAATTACAGGACGCTGAAATATCCACTATTACCGATGCAGTTCAAGCATGGCGAAATGCTGGTGATACTGAAAAAGCCAAAAAGTTTTTAAAACTTAGCCAAGACAAACTGAAAGATATTGAAGACGGCAATGAAAAAACCGTTTCTGGAATATTGATTGCAAAAGGCGAAGAAGCCATTGGCGAAAGAAGACCGCAAGCGCTTGAATTTAATAAGATTGGATTACAAAAATACACCAACAAAAATTTTGTGGGCGCAACGGACGACTTCTATCAAGCGTATTTACTTTTCCCCAGAGAACTCGCTTTTAGTCTCAATTTATTGCAAGGATTAGTAGACGCTGAGTTATTGACCTACAAAAAAGTCAACACTCTAGAGTTTTTAGCCGAACTACAAAACCGCGAACTCAATGAAGGCAATCAAAAACGTTTGGACGAAATCGTCAACCGTATCACCAAGAAAAAAGACGTGTATTTTATTGCCAGTGAAAAAGAAGAACAAGATAACGACGCTGAAGAAGAAAGCGACTCATAAAAACAAACAGCAAAGTTAAAAACAAGGCCCTATCAATGTATGAGCCGCAGCTATTTTGAGCCTTGTTGTTTTAGTGTAAATGTACGTTGTAGCTATGAAGTATCGCTAGGTCGCTCCGTGAATGGAAACGACCCGCCTGGATTTACGATCCTACTCAAACAAATCCCTGTGCAACGCACACACTACATCCCGACTATCCGTATCATTCACAAGAAGTGAAAGGTTATGGGGATTCGCGCCATAACAAATCATGCGTAAATTGTAATCAGCCACCGCTGCAAAAATTTTGCTAGAAACACCTGCGGAACTGTGCATGTTATTCCCAACCACCGTTATCAGGTCGTAGTTTTCTTCTACTAACACATCACAAAACTGACTGAGTTCTTCAATTGTTTCTTGATTAAGTCGTGCAAGCACAGAATTAGCGGGGTTATCTAGGGTAAAAGACACCGAGATTTCAGATGTAGTGATTAAATCAACACTGAGTTTGTGTTCAGCAATGATGGTAAAGACTTTTTGTAGGAAACCTTGGGCATACATCATTTTAGGGGTTTTAACCGTTACCATTACCTGTTCTTTACGGCGTGTTATAGCCCGATAAGAGGGTTCAGTTTCACAATCTCGAACAATCCATGTACCGCCTTTTTTAGGCTCTCTACTTGAACCAACAAATACTTTTATATCTTGTCTAAGTGCGGGTTCCATCGTAGCGGGGTGTAATACTTTGGCACCAAAGGTTGCCATTTCTGCAGCTTCTTCAAAGCTAAGTTCTGGTAATGGGCGAGCAGCCTCGGTGATCCTTGGGTCGGTGGTGTAAACACCGATCACATCGGTCCAAATTTCACAGGATTGTGCATTCAATGCTTCAGCTAACAAAGCGGCGGTAAAATCTGAACCACCACGGCCAAGGGTAGTGGTATTTCCCTGTTCATCTGCACCAACAAATCCTTGGGTAACTAACACCGTATCAGCAAGTGCAGGTAACATCAGTTGTTTTGCTGCCATGCCAATTTGTTCTAAATTGGGCACAGCCTGACCAAACTCACTGTCCGTTATAAGTACATTGCGTACATCAAAGTTTTCAGCTTTTACAGCATATTCGTTGAGAACGGCACTGAACAACAACGAAGACATTCTCTCACCGTGAGATAACAAGGCATCTTTTAAATCCGCACGATGGATAATTTCTTCATGCAATGCTAAATCGGACAAAGAATTTTGTAACTGTTGTAATTTTGACTCTACTTCATCGACGTTTTGTAACGCCTGCAATATAGCCATTTGAATAGCGTCTATATCAATTAGCTTTTGTTTAATTTGCTCTTTAGACATGGCTGTATGTGCAATATCAACCAACAGATTAGTGACGCCAGCTGAAGCGCTGACCACCACTACTTTTGTATTCGGATTATTTTTAATAATATTGGCGCAATTTTGCATAGCCGCAAAATTTGCTACGCTAGTACCACCAAATTTGGCTACATTTAAGTTATTCTTTACGTTTTCAGACACTGAATTCATTACTCGTTGCACTAACCGCTGATGAGCATAAAAGTAGCAGTTTTTGGTTATAATTAAAAAGTAAAAATTAGGGTATGAAACAGCTTTTTTGGAATAGTATATTCGTCTTGAACAAATACCTTATGGCTTACTCAGGTAAAGCCGTTGCTTAAACTTTAAATAAACCTTTATTTAATAGGAATTTGTACAGTATCTCCTACTTGAATACCGTTTATCGCAAACCACCCTTGGTTCATTTCCCAAGCGTAAAGCACAGGTTCAGAAGAACCGATGGAAGTTAAATCGTGCGGCTGCATGGCTTTGATATCAGTAATTTTTCCATCAGCACGAATAAACGCCACATCTAGGGGGATAAGCGTATTTTTCATCCACATACCAGCGCGCTTAGCCTGTTTGAAATTAAATAACATGCCACAGCTGTCACACATTTCTTTTCTAAACATCAGCCCTTGGGCACGCAACTCAAACGTATTGGCATATTCTAATGGGTAGATATGTTGTTTCACTTGGACTTGGATCTGAGGAAATACAACATCAGTTTGCTCAGCAAAACTCAGGCTAGAAACAAAGGCGAGTAAAACAACTAAAACGGGCAAACGAAGTTTAAACATATCTATAATTTCTTAAAAACAATTAGGCTGCTAGGTTACAGTTTTTTACAAGAACAACCCATATCTTTATCGCTGGTTTCCCACTCTTGAAAATCTCCTTGCGCACATCTCTGCTCTAATATTCTGCATTCTTGGGCTGTATATTTAACTTGAGTATCGGCCCCATCAGCAACCGCACTGCCCACCATTTGCCTAACATGGCTTTTTGTACAGCCGGTGCCCAAGATTATTACGGCCGCAAACAACATTATTTTTAGTGATAATTTCATTTTTAGTCCAAATCAAAAATTGTTAATCATCTGAATAGTAAAGCGGCAAAAAGTTCAGCGCTGAATTAAGAATAGGCATAAAAAAGCCGGTACAGCTAAGCGACTGCACCGGCTGTATTTACTCGTTAAAGCTAAGCAATATTAAGCGCTGGAATAATATTCGATTTTGCAGCTTCTTCGGCTTTTTTGAATGCGTCCATACGGTCGAAATTTAAGTATTTAAACACTTCAGCTGACATAGACTCAATCTTACTGGCATAAGACATATATTCTTGTGTAGAAGGGATTTTCCCCATAATCGCGCCTACAGCGGCTAGTTCAGCTGAACACAAATACACATTTGCACCGTCACCTAATCGGTTAGGGAAGTTGCGCGTAGAAGTAGAAAGCACGGTTGAATTGGCCTCAACCCTTGCTTGGTTACCCATACAAAGTGAACAACCAGACATCTCAAGACGTACGCCGGCTTTAGCATAAATATCGTAGTAACCTTCTTCAGTTAACTGAGCCTGATCCATTTTGGTCGGTGGAGACATCCATAAACGGGTTGGCAATGTGCCTTCAAATTGTTGTAACAACTTACCTGCAGCGCGGAAGTGCCCGATGTTAGTCATACAAGAACCAATAAAGACTTCATCAATTTTGTTACCTGCTACGTCTGATAAGGTTTTGGCATCATCAGGGTCGTTCGGGCAACATAAAATCGGTTCTTTAATCTCCGTTAAATCAATTTCGATTGTTTCAACATATTCTGCATCAGCATCTGCTTGCATCAATTCAGGTTTGGCTAACCACTCTTCCATCTTACGCGCACGGCGTTCTAATGTGCGAGCATCACCGTAACCTTCGTTAATCATCCAACGTAACATAGTGATGTTAGAGTTGAGGTACTCAGCGATAGACTCATCAGACAGTTTGATAGTACAACCCGCTGCCGAACGCTCGGCTGAGGCATCAGACAGCTCAAACGCTTGCTCTACAGTTAAGTCGCTCAAACCTTCGATTTCTAAAATTCGGCCAGAGAAGGCGTTTACTTTACCTTTTTTAGCAACGGTTAATAAACCTTGCTTGATACCGTATAAAGGAATGGCATGCACCAAGTCACGTAAGGTGATACCTGGCTGCATTTCACCTTTAAAACGTACCAAGATGGATTCAGGCATATCAAGTGGCATAACACCTGTGGCTGCAGCAAACGCCACTAATCCAGAACCCGCAGGGAATGAAATACCTAAAGGGAAACGGGTATGAGAATCGCCACCTGTACCCACAGTATCAGGCAACAACATACGGTTTAACCACGAGTGAATAATTCCGTCACCGGCAAGTAGCGATACACCACCACGGTTCATAATGAAATCTGGCAAGGTATGCTGAGTTTCAATATCGATAGGTTTTGGATAAGCGGCTGTATGACAGAACGATTGCATGGTTAAGTCAGCAGTAAAGCCTAAACAGGCTAAGTCTTTAAGCTCATCACGGGTCATAGGACCGGTTGTATCTTGTGAGCCAACGGTGGTCATTTTAGGTTCGCAGTATGTACCAGGGCGAATACCGTCTACGCCACATGCACGGCCAACCATTTTTTGCGCTAACGTATAACCTTTACCTGTATCAGTAGGTTGGTAAGGCTTGCGGAATAAATCAGATGGCCCTAGCCCAAGCGACTCACGGGCTTTTTCAGTTAAGCCGCGACCAATGATTAGGTTAATACGGCCACCAGCGCGCACTTCGTCAAGTAAGACATCAGACTTGTATTGATATTCAGCTAATACTTCGCCAGTTGTTGAATTAGTAATTTTGCCTTCCAGTGGGAAGATATCAATTACGTCACCCATGTTCATTTTTTCAACGTCGGCTTCAAATACTAACGCCCCTGCATCTTCCATGGTGTTATAGAAAATCGGCGCTACTTTACTGCCAATACAAATACCGCCACCACGTTTGTTAGGTACACCGGGTAAATCTTCACCAAAAAACCATAAAACAGAGTTAGTGGCTGACTTACGTGATGACCCAGTGCCTAAAACGTCCCCCACAAAAGCAACCGGATGTCCTTTGGCTTTTATCTCTTCAATTTGTTTGAGTGGCCCTACTTCACCGTGTTTTTCAGGGGTTAAACCATCCCGGGTCATTTTAAATGCAGCCCGGGCGTGTAAAGGGATATCGGGGCGAGACCATGCATCAGGTGCAGGAGACAAATCATCAGTATTGGTTTCGCCCGTCACCTTAAATACTGTAGCAGTGATTTTTTCTGGCATGTCTGCTCGAGAGGTAAACCATTCAGCATCAGACCAAGACTCGATAATGTCTTTTGCATAAGCATTACCAGCTTTTGCTTTTTCTTCTACATCATGGAAAGCATCAAACATTAACAATGTATGTTTAAGTTCTTCAGCAGCCAATTCAGCTAAGTCTGGGTTATCAAGAGCCGCAACTAAGGTGACGATGTTATATCCACCGTGCATGTTACCTAACAATTGAATGGCCGCATCTTTAGAAATCAAAGGAGAAGTGGCTTGGTCTTCAATAATTGCGGTCAGAAAACCGGCTTTAACATAAGCGGCCTCATCCACTCCTGGGGGAACCCGCTCTGATAGTAATTCTAATAATGTTTGTTCTTCACCAGCTGGTGGTGTTTTTAACAACTCGACTAAATCAGCAACTTGCTCTGCATTAAGCGGTTTAGGTGGAATACTTTCTGCAGAGCGTTCTGCAACATGTTTACGATAGGCTTCTAACACAATATAACCCTCTAAATTGACCCCGAAAAATTCACAATATCTGGAGTGTAGGAATGTAACCATACAAGTATAAGGGTTATTAGCAAAAAGTTAAATTGGCTGAGTTGCTCAAGTATTCTCGAACTACTTCGTTATGGAATTTTTATCTGGCGATACTGCGACGTGTATTTTTGGATAACTGAATGAGGATGTAAAAACAAAGGTAAAGTAAAACAAGCCGAGAGGCTTGTTTTACTTTAATTTATGAAATGAGCTAACTTAGCTAGGATCGGCAATTCTTACTGCAACGGCCGGTGCTGATGTTAATTCATGAGTGGATGGAGCAAAATCAGTTAGGTTAATACCTTTAACCGCAGCTGTATACTCATCCATTGAAGGGAAGCGACCAAGCATGCTTGAAAGCACAACCAATGGTGTAGAACCCAGTAGTGATTCACCTTTCTTCTCGGCTGAATCTGCTACAACACGACCTTGGAACAAGCGAGTTGAAGTAGCAATAACGGTGTCACCTGGCTCAGCTTTTTCTTGGTTACCCATACATAAGTTACAACCAGGGCGTTCTAGGTACATGATATTTTCGTACTTAGTACGTGCTTCGTTTTTAGGCGATGCATCGTCAAATTCAAAGCCTGAATATTTCTGTAAAATTTCCCAGTCACCTTCAGCTTTAAGCTCATCAACAATGTTATATGTGGGTGGTGCTACCACTAATGGTGCTTTAAATTCAATTTTCCCATTTTGTTTTTCAATGTTACGGAACATTTGTGCAATGATTTGCATATCACCTTTATGCACCATACAAGAACCAACAAACCCTAAATCAACTGATTTATCTTTGTAGTAAGATACAGGGCGAATAACGTCATGGGTGTAACGCTTAGATACGTCTTCGTTGTTTACATCTGGATCAGCAATCATTGGCTCGTTAATTAGATCTAAATCAACTACCACTTCTGCATAATACTTTGCATTGTTATCTGGTGTTAACGCTGGCGTAGTACCTGACTGAATACCTTCAATACGCTTGTTAGCAATATCGATAAGTCCTTGCAGCGTTTTGGTGTGATTTTCCATACCTTTATCGATCATGATTTGGATACGGCTCTTAGCAATTTCTAATGATGCAACTAAGGTATCATCCTCTGAGATACAGATTGAAGCTTTTGCTTTCATCTCTGCAGACCAGTCAGTGAAGGTAAATGCTTGGTCAGCTAGTAAAGTACCAATATGTACTTCGATTACGCGGCCTTGGAAGACGTTTTCGCCACCAAATTGTTTAAGCATTTGCGCTTGAGTGGAATGAACAACATCACGGAAATCCATGTAGCTTTTCATTTTACCTTTAAAGGTCACTTTTACAGACTCAGGAATTGGCATTGCCGCTTCACCTGTAGCAAGTGCTAAAGCTACTGTGCCGGAGTCAGCACCAAATGCGACACCTTTAGACATACGAGTGTGAGAGTCACCACCAATAATGATAGCGCGGTCGTCCACTGTGAGATCATTCAATACTTTATGAATTACATCAGTCATTGCCGGATAAACACCTTTAGGATCACGTGCTGTGATAAGGCCAAAAGCGTTCATAAAACTCATCAATTTAGGAATATTAGCTTTTGCTTTACTATCCCAAACTGAAGCCGTGTGACAACCAGATTGATAAGCACCATCAACGATTGGAGAAATAGTTGATGCAGCCATTGCCTCAAGCTCTTGGCATGTCATTGGTCCTGTGGTGTCCTGAGAACCAACAATATTGACTTTAACACGCACATCCGAACCTGCGTGTAATGCACTTTTAGAGGTTACACCAACAGCATTTCTATTAAAGATTTTTTCAACTGCGGTTAAACCTTGGCCTTCAATTGAGGTTTCTTTTGCAAGTGCAAATACTGCCGGAGCGTCTACACCTAAGGCTTCAGCAGCGAATGTTTGCAGTTTTTTACCAAATACCACAGCGTAAGAACCACCAGCTTTCATGAATTCTACTTTTTGCGGGGTAAAGGCTGACGATATATCAGCCAGCTCTTGGCTGCCGTTGAATAACTTCTTGGCTTTAGTATCAATAGTTAATACTGTTCCAGTTGCGACTGAGTAGGCTTCTTCTAGGACTGTATCGCCATTTTCGTCAACCACTGTATTGCCATTTGCATCGACTTTCTTAACCCAGTTTTTAAGATCAAGACCAATACCGCCGGTGACATCAACCGTGGTTAAGAATATGGGAGAAATACCATTTGTACCCGCTACCACTGGTGCAATGTTTATAAATGGTACATATGGACTGGCTTGCTTACCGGCCCACAGTGCTACGTTATTCACACCAGACATACGAGATGAACCGACACCCATAGTGCCTTTTTCGGCGATTAACATCACTTTCGCGTTAGGATGTTGAGCTTGTAACGCTTGAATTTCTTTTTGCGCTTCTGGCGTGATCATACATTGGCCGTGTAATTCACGATCTGCACGAGAATGAGCTTGATGACCAGGTGATAATAAGTCAGTTGAAATATCACCTTCACCCGCTATATAAGTCACCACTTCAATTTTTTCAGCTACTTCAGGTAATTTTGTAAAGAATTCAGCTTGGGCGTAACTTTCTAATAAATCTTCAGCAACCGCATTGCCTGCTTTTAAAGCAGCTTCAAGGCGAGCTGTATCAGCGTCGTATAAAAACACTTGAGTTTTTAGTACGTCAGATGCTTTAGCAGCTAGTGCAGTATCGTCACCTAATGCAAGGTCAAGTAACACTTCGATTGAAGGGCCGCCTTTCATATGTGATAACAATTCAAAAGCAAATTCGACTGATATTTCAGCAACAATCGCTTCGCCAAGGATGATTTCCTTTAAGAATTTAGCTTTTTCACCGCCCGCACTGGTTGTTCCCGGCAAGGTGTTATAGATGAAGAAATTAAGCGACACTTCTCTGTGCTCATGAGCCGAGTCTTTAATTTGCTCGATAATTTCAGCTAATAGATCAGCGCTATCAATTGGCTTAGGTGCCAATCCCAAATTTTTCTTACGACTTTCAATTTCTTTTAAATATTCTACAAACAAACTCATATACACCTCTCAAGGGCTATAACAGACTACTAAAACGATAATTAGCAGGATAAAATTTTTGTCGACAACTTATTGGATTTTCTATCCTTTAAGCTTCGTTTGGTAAAATAAGTAATATTTACTTATGTGACTCAAAAGGAATAATCGCCGCTACACGCTTAAACACGTGTTTTTGATAGGTACCTAACACGATTAATTCCTCTAGATTGACCCCTAACCATAACTACTAGTGTTTGGAGTTCTGGAATGAAACCGCACAAGTATAAGGGTTATTAACAAAAAGTGGAATTGTGTAGAGTATTTGTTTATCTATAATCAGTATTCATTTAAGTTATAAGTTACTGAAATTTACAGTTTTTTAACAAAATAAACACTGAGTCGAGCTAATCGGGCACAACTCGAAGTACTTTACCTTGAGCGCTATCAGTTAATATATAAATAGAACCATCAGGGTGAACACGAACATCTCGAATTCTTTGTCCTAGTTCTTTAAACAAAGAGACCTGTCCTAGCACTTTCATATCGTCCATTTGCACCCAACGTACTTCTTTAAATTTGAGCACGCTCACCAAAAAATCACCGTTGAGTGTTTTAAACATTTCACCAGAATGAACAGCCATACCTGAGGGTGCGATCGACGGTGTCCAGTCTATAAACGGTTGCTGCATATTTGGATATTCGGTAAATGGGCTAATACGCCCACCAATATAATCTTTACCATAGGTGATGACAGGCCAACCGTAATTGACTCCTGCTTGAATAATATTTAGCTCATCCCCGCCGTCAGGACCATGTTCGTTAGAAAAAATAACGTCTCGCATGGGATCGTATAAAATAGCTTGTGCGTTTCTGTGCCCATAACTGAACACATAGTTACTCAATGAATCCGCTTTTTCATTTAAAAATGGGTTGTTTGAGGGAATGCTCCCATCGTCATTAATCCGTATTACTTTACCAAGATGATTGTTAAGTCTTTGGGCATCCTCTCGATAATCGAACCCATCACCGCTGGTAATCAGTAATGTGTTGTCCGGTAAAAAAGTCATACGCCCAGCAAAATGTACTGGGGTATCTTTATAGGGGCTAACAGTAAAAATGGTTTGTTGCTGAATAAGCTGATTACCATTTAACTTAGCTCGCATAACCTGCAAAGCGTTTTTGTCATCTGTACCAACAACATAGGATAAATATAACCAACCATTGGTTTGATAGTTAGGATGTAGCACCAAATCCAACACCCCGCCTTGCCCTTTCACATAAATATTTTTTGGCAGTCCAGCGAGGGGCTCTGAAACATCATTTTTACTGACTATTCTGATTTGACCTGTGCGCTCAGTAACCAGTAAATTACCATCAGGTAAAAATGCTAATGACCAAGGAAAGTTTAAATCTTCGGCGATGGTTTCGATTTCATAACTTGGAAAGGATAACGCCTCTGCTTTCGCTGAACCTAATGACAAGATAAAGGCAAAAGTCAGACTATAAATAAAAACTCGAAAATGCATAACTTGCTCGCTTATGGACAGTAAAAAAATTCACACCAAAATATCTCAAACTCTTTTGAATACAACACGTTGAGACGATATGGTTACAAACTTCAATTAGTAACTGAGTTGATCTTAGTTCACAGTTAACGCATGATTGCCTAGTTCCTAGATCAATGCAATTGCCCAAATTAAGCGACTCATATGAAATTTAAGTTTTACCTCAGACTTTGTAGCCATTTTCTCATTGCGACAATTTTTGCATTTGTATTAGCCAGCCTTTTCCATAGTCAATTTGTTATGGCCGAATTAACGTCAGTGGGAGTCACAATTAGTTTTGTAGACAGACTGAGCATGAGTTTGGATGATTTAATTGGCTTATATCCACGTTATGGTGTCGTCATCGCCGTCAGCTTTTTAGTCGCCTTTTGTATCTCAGCACTGTTACTTAAACGCTTTAAGTTTCCTTCCTCAGTTGTTTATTTTATAGGCGGCGGATTTGGCGTTGCTACAGCACTTGTAGCCATGCATCCGATTTTAGACATTACTCTGATTGCAGGCGCCAGGAGTACTTTAGGGTTTATCTCTCAATCCTTAGCAGGCGCAATGGGAGGATGGGTGTTCAGTCATTTACGAAATGCCCGCAAAAAAGTCGCTTAGTTTAACGACTGAGCTTTTATTCAGAGAAATGCGCGAGTAAATGGTCAATCGCCAATCGCGCTCTCATAGGTAAAAAGCGACGGTCTTGGTACACCACCCAACTATAAGACTCGCTACGCCAAAATGGTTTTAATACTGGAATTAAGCGTCCTTGCTCAGTTGCACGCAAGAAATTATGTTGTGGCATATAGGCAATACCTAAACCTTGTTCACATGCGTTAACCACAGCATGGGCATTATTACTCTTCCAACGCCCCTGCACTTTTACGCTCTGTTCTTGTTCTCCATTTATAAATATCCAATGGTCATTATTCGAAATAATACAGCTATGGGCTTTTAAGTCATTTGGATGTTTGGGTATCCCATGTTCAGCCAAATAGGAGGGACTGGCCACCGCCATCATTGGATGGGCTAATAACTTTCGAGCAACCAATCCAGAATCCTGTAATTTGCCATATCGGATCGCAAAATCGATACCGTCTTCGACAAAATTAACCGGTTTACTATTAAAATCAATATCAATGGATAATTCAGGATGTTGCAAGGCGAATTCCATTAATACTGGTGCCACTTGCTGCTCAGCAAAGGTGCCAGCAGCGCTGACTCTTAACGTGCCAACCAGCTTAAGTTGCTGAGAATTAATCTGTTCGTTGGCTTGTTGTAATCCAGTGACTAAGTCTTTGCATTGATGGTAATAACTTAATCCAGCAGATGTGAGGCTTACCAATCTAGTTGTACGTGCAAACAACGCACAACCTAAACGTTTCTCCAGTTTTGAGATTTGTCTACTAACATGGCTTGTACTGCAACTCAGTTGTTTTGCGGCTGCCGAAAAACCTTGGCTCTCAGCAACACAAACAAATTCAATGATACCTTCGAAATTTTCCATAACTGACTATTGTTGCCATATAACAACAGTAATTTGTCATTTCGCCATATTGTTGTCAATACGCTGAAGAATTAATATAAGCCGAAGATAAAGAAAGTGCATCACAAGACCAATTAAAGGTAATTAAAATGAAAAAAATACTCATCCCTGTGACTAATCATGCAACCTTAGGCACAACCGACCAAGCCAATGGAACATACTCACCAGAGCTTACCCATGCATTACATGTGTTGTTAGAAGCTGGGTTTGATTATGATATTGCATCGATCAAAGGTGGTGAAGCACCACTTTATGGTACTGATATTGAAGGCGATAACGTAAACAATGACTTATTAAACAACCAAAATTTACAAAGCAAAATCAAAAATACTATCCCGGTATCCAGCGTAAATATAGAGGATTATGACGCTGTATTTTATCCAGGTGGGTTTGGGCTACTTACCGACTTAGCCAGCAACAAAGATTTTGCAGCACTGAGTGCCAAACATTATGAAAACGGCGGCATTATTGCTGCTGTTTGTCATGGCCCCGCAGCCTTGCTACCCATCACATTAAGCAACGGCGAAAGTTTATTGTCCAACAAATCTGTTACGGCCTTTACCCGTGAAGAAGAAATAGATTTTGGCACAATAAACGACATACCTTTTCTATTAGAAGAGTCACTTGCTCGCAGCGCTGCTCGTTACAGTAAAGTACAACCCTGGGGTGAATTTGTTATAGAAGACGGACGTATTATTACAGGGCAAAACCCTACTAGTGCACACGCTGTGGGTGTAGCCTTAGTCAAACAGTTAGCCAAATAAAAGTGCATATGTAGAGAGCGAAAATTGTTTTTCGTTCTCTACAAACTCAACTAAAACTCCTCTCGTAATGCTCGCCTAGAAGCCTTATCAACCAAAGCAAACACTCTATCAACATGCTCTTTTTTGCTAGACACTTGATGACCGACTACCTTCACCAATTCACATTTTAGGATAGCGGTTAATCGATAAAACTCTTGGTACAATTCATAATTATTTAGCCGTTTTTTGTTGCTTGATAAATATTTATTCTGCTCAAGAGCAACACGTCTTTCTGGCAAACTAATAATATTTTGTGAATCGGTATAAATGGTGATTAACACATCGCTTTGGCTATTCAGAGAAATAACTTCTTGCAGCGACCACAACAAGCCTTGCAATTCTAATTTAGTCGAACTGGTGTTTTCAAAACGTTTAATTTTTACGCTATTTTTAAGCTGGTCTATGGACCCGTTTTGATCGGTTACAATCAAGTAGGCAGCATACCCAACCTTTAACTGAGTATTAACACTGCCATCAGTGAAAACCTGAATGTGATGCATTTTCACCTGCTAATAATTTTTCGCTAAGCCAAGAATGAGCTTAATATCATTTCTTAAAAAGTGAGTCTACATACTACATGAGTCTGCAACAGGTGAAACACTTTACCCAATACCCAAGTCCAATTTGAGCGAAGCAGTTAATTCTATTAAAACCTCAAGGCATAACAACATAGAGGAAATTTATAAAAACAATCAAAGTCAGCTTGAAATACATTTGGATTTTGTAATCTTTTATTCACAGTACTTATAACCAAGATAATATCGTTAATATGATTTAACTTTTTTTTTTGTGTATAAACCCGTGTCTGTCAGACCAATAATTATAAAATACCAGCACAACTGGCACTATACACTTTTGTACATGACGCTATAAACTTCATATAGCTAATTTGGCCGCAGAAATATCAAGATAACCACTATTGGATTAAATTATGACAATCGCAGAACAGCAGCCTTACTCATCAACAAATACCAGATTAGATAAAGTTCGCGCGCATTTAGAAAGCATTGGCCTAAAAAACTGTACCGATATAATACATAACCCTAGTTACGAAGCATTGTTTGCAGCCGAAACCGATGAAAAATTAACTGGTTTCGAAAAAGGCACAGTCGTAGATTCAGGCGCAGTAAATGTTGACACTGGAATTTATACAGGCCGCTCACCAAAAGATAAGTTTTTGGTTATGGATGAGACAACCAAAGATAGCGTATGGTGGAGGACTGCAGAAAATAACAATGACAATAAACCGATTTCAGCTGACACTTGGCAAGCGTTAAAAGAAATCTGCCAAGAACAACTTTCGGACTCTAAACTATATGTGGTTGATGCCATTTGTGGAGCCAATGCGAATACAGCACTTAAAGTCAGGTTTATCATGCAAGTTGCTTGGCAAGCGCACTTCGTGAAAAACATGTTTATCCGCCCAACAGAAGAACAACTTGATAATTTTGAGCCTGATTTTGTGGTTATGAATGCATCAAAAGCTTCACACAAAGATTTCGAAAAACATCAGACTAACTCCGAAACCTGTGTGGCATTTAACTTGACTGAGAAAATGCAATTAATTGCCGGGACTTGGTATGGCGGCGAAATGAAAAAAGGCATGTTCTCAATGATGAACTACTTTCTTCCTCTTCAAGGCATAGCATCAATGCATTGCTCGGCCAATGTGGGTAAGGATAATGATACCGCTATATTTTTTGGTTTATCAGGAACCGGCAAAACAACCCTTTCAGCCGATCCTCAGCGAGCATTAATTGGTGACGATGAACACGGTTGGGACGATGATGGTATCTTTAATTTCGAAGGCGGTTGTTATGCCAAAACAATCGATTTAGACGCTGATAAAGAACCAGAAATTTTTAAAGCCATTAGACGTAACGCCTTATTAGAAAATGTTGTGATAAAAGGCAATGTGCCTGACTACTTTGATAACTCTAAAACAGAAAATACCCGCGTTTCATATCCCATTGAACATATTGAAAATCGTGTGTTAGGCATAAGTAAAGCGGGACATGCAAAAAAAGTAATATTTTTGACCGCAGACGCTTTTGGCGTATTCCCGCCTGTTTCACGTTTAACCAGCGAGCAAGCGAAGTATCATTATTTGTCAGGTTTCACTGCAAAACTGGCGGGCACAGAGCGTGGTATTAACCATCCCACTCCTACCTTTTCATCATGTTTTGGACAGGCATTTCTAAGCTTACATCCGACCCAATATGCCGAGGTACTTGAGCAAAGAATGGCTGATGCTGGCGCGCAGGCTTATTTGGTCAACACAGGATGGAATGGCACAGGCAAACGTATAAGCTTAAAGGCAACTCGCGCTATTATTAATGCAATATTAAGCGGAGAAGTTGAAGATTCTGAATGTGAAATACTTCCCTATTTTGACCTTGCCTTCCCCAAAACATTATCGGGGGTAGACAGTCACCTTCTAGATCCTCGTAAAACATATCCAAACACAGATGAATGGGAAAAAGAGGCAAAGCAGCTAGCTGAATTATTTATCAATAACTTTACTAAGTTTACTGATAATGACGAAGGCAAAGCGATTACCTCGGCTGGCCCTCGTTTATAACTTATATGATCGCGCCTAAGTATCTTAGGCGGTTGGTTAACAACCGCCTAATTCTCAAGCAATTAACACAGCATCATTGCTTGAGGTCATCCTATTATTGTTAACAACCCCAGCCATGCAACAACATATATAATCACTTACCAAGTCGCCTCTCCGTTACACCATTAGCGTTTGAACCACGCTTTCCCCAGACAAGTTGTCAGTAGTGTCTGAAATAAACGGCTTGTTCTGCACCATCAAAATGTCCTCAACCAATCACATCGTTTATTTATCGAACAGCAATAATGGTTGATTTTTGTACTCATAGAGAGTTAGATAAGTGACACATGGATAGATAATAAGTGAGTGGATTATGCGTTACGTTAAATTTTTAATAGTACTGATTTTTATTATTGGTAATACAAATACGGCCTTTGCAGAAAAATATCAGCAGAAAAATTCGGAGTTTTGTGGTGAAAAAAGCTGCGAGTTTCTTTTCAAAGAAATGAAAAAATTCGCAAGAAATGGCAGCCCTATTGCACAAGCTACATTATCAATGATGTATGCCGAAGGCATAGGCACTGAAATGGATAAAGGATTAAGCTTTAAATATATCAAAAGAGCAGCAAACAATGGTCTTCCAATTGCAGAATATACCTTGGGTATGTTGTATCGAAAAGGCCAAGTAGTTGGCAAGTACGGTAAGGATGCTGATTATTGGTTGCGAAGATCTGCAAAAGGAAACTTTAAACCCGCCGTCGATTTATTGATTAATGAGAATAAACTCGTAGTTGCAGCAACTAATAATTATCAAGCAGCCGTTTATACAGCTAACCCTGAAGAAGGTATTGAAATTATTGAGGTTAATGCTGATAAATTTTCATTAACAGATTTTTATGATCTGCTAAAAAGTGAAGGTTATAATAGTCCAAGCCAAACAGGATCTCGGATTAAAGGAAGAGGTTGCGGAGATGGCGGAGCAGCATGCAACTTTGTAGACATTAATTCTAAAGAAGGCGCACTTCGGTTTCTTCTTTTTACCTTTAAAGTCAATTTATAAATAGTCCTTGTTAATAGCGATTTCGCGAGAAGGGCAGAGCCATAAATCTGCCCTTGCCTCTTATTGCCTTTTCACTATCCCAATTCTCCTCAAACTTATTTTTAAGATTTACATCCACTAAATTTCTATCCAACTTTGAAAACACTTAATTGACCAAATACCTCAAGTAACTATTTGATTGGATTACGATAAGTGATTCGGAAATTCTAATATGCATTTACCTTGATTATTTAATTACTCCCAACCAATACGCATGCAAATGATAATCATTCCCATTTACAACACTCAAATACTTTTGTACCATGTACTTCTCGTTTTTAAACCAGTTTTTACGGAATACGTTACATGAGTACAACCACTAAATTACAACCTCTTACTTTGGCCGTATTGGTAGCACTAGGCGCAATGCAAACCTCACATGCAAATGAAGAAAACCTTGATGATATTGAGAAAGTCACTGTTACCGGCAGTTATTTAGAAGGCTACAATGCGCATAGTGCCAGTGGTGCATCACGCATGGAGTTAGCGATTGAAGACATCCCCCAGTCAGTATCAGTCATCACTAGTGCACAATTGCAAGACTTCCAACTTACCGATATTAATCTTGCACTAGATACTGCTACGGGGGTTAACGTTGAGCGTATCGAAACCGACCGTACTTATTACACAGCCCGTGGATTTGATATTACTAACTTTCAAATTGATGGCATTGGATTACCACTGACTTCTGGTAACAACCATGCTGGTGACGATACGGCGGTTTATGATCGCATTGAAGTTATCCGTGGTGCCAATGGCCTAATGACTGGTGTGGGTAATCCATCTGCTACAGTTAACTATATTCGCAAGCGTCCTACTGCTGAAAACAACTTACAAGTGAAAGGCACCTTAGGTAGTCATGCACTGAATCGTATAGAAGCAGATGGATCATATCAGTTCAATGAGACATTTTCGGCCAGAGCAGTGCTGGTCAATCAAGACCAAGATTCTTATTTAGACCGCTACAACCGTAAAAACCAGCTAGCTTATATCTTCGTGAATGCGAACTTGTTTGAAGATACCCAGTTATCTTTTAGTCATAGTTACAACAACAGTGATGCCACCGGAAATTTATGGGGCGCTTTACCTCTTTTCTATACCGACGGCAGCGCGACTGATTATGACCGCGGCACCAGTACAGCGGCAAATTGGTCGAACTGGCAGGTTATCAACAATAATTCAGTTGTTGAATTGAGCCATACCTTTAGCAGTGACTGGCGTTTACGTGCCACCTATTCGCAAAAAAGAACCAATGAAGACAGTGAGCTGTTTTATGTATATGGCACACCCGACCGCGAAACTGAACTGGGTTTAACGGGATACGCCAGTGAATATATTTTGGATGACAAACACGACTTATACGATATGTATGTAGAGGGTGACTTCAGTTTATTTGGTCGTGATCATCAAGTCGTCGCTGGGGTTAACTATTCAAAAATGAGTTACACCGACCGTTCGCTTTATGACTTCACTACAGGTAATGGTTTCCCGGCGATCCCCAATCTAAACACATGGGACGGTAACGCAGTATTTCCAACATTCACTGATGGTCAAACTGGCAGCGACGTAGTACAAAAACAAAAAGCGGCCTATGTCACTGGACGTTTTAACCTGATTGACGATTTACATGTATTAGTCGGTGGGCGTTATAACAAATGGGAGGCTGTGGGTGAATCTTATAGTGTTAGCCGTGATGTGACAGATGATGACTTTATTCCATATTTCGGTGCCGTTTATGCAATCAACGATGATATTAATGTTTATGCCAGTTACACCGAAACCTTCCAAGCGCAAAACGAGCTTGATATCAACAACCAACAACTTGCTCCAGTTGTAGGAGAAAGCCAAGAAATTGGGGTAAAAACCAGTTTATTCGAAGGCAGTGCCGTTGCGAGTTTTTCTTATTTTGATGTGCAACAAACTAACTTAGCCATTGCAGACCCTGCAACGGCCAACTTACCCCCTACTGCGCAGCGCTATATAGGTAGTGATGGCATTGGCAGTCATGGCTTTGAGTTTGATTTGGCCGGTGAGGTATTACCAGGCCTGAATACCAGCATAGGTATTACCGACTTTTCAATTTCTGGTAATGAGCTGGTAGCTAACTACACACCAAGCACCATGATTAAATTAGGTGCGGTTTATGATGTGGCTGAAGTAGCGGGTTTGTCTGTTGGTTTGAACGTGCGTTGGCAGAATGACATCTCTAGAAATCAAGGAGTAGTTGGCGCTGAGTTTGCTAATGCCGGTGAAGCTATTGTCACCCAACAAGACGCCTATGCCGTTGCAGATTTATTAGTGAAATATGAAATAAACAACAATATTTCGATTAATTTCAATGTGTTTAACCTCACCGATGAAAAACACCTGACTAGCTTGTATTGGGCGCAAAGTTATTACTCTGCACCTCGTACTGTTAGTGCCACCCTTTCATGGTCACTTTAATAAAAAGTAGCTTGCAAAGAGGCAAACAGTAAATGAGAAAATCCCTGTTTAAATGGCATTCTTATCTGGCCTTATTTGCCATGTTGCCGGTTTTGATAGTATGCATTACCGGCAGTATTTTGGTCTTTAAAGTCGAGATTGACAGCTTGTTAAGGCCGCATCATATGGTGGTGAATGCGAATCAAACAAGTGCCAGAGTCAACCTTGATTCTATGATGACTAGCATTACACAATCCTATCCAGAGCATGTTTTGGCTGGATGGGAGTTGTTTGATGACAAATCTCGGTCAGATACCGCCTATGTCATCAAAAAAGGCACTGAGACTTGGTTCAAAATATACATTGACCAGTATTCAGGCGCGTTATTGTCTGAACCTAAAGAAATGGAGCATTACATAACCGATTGGTTATTAGAGCTACATTACGCTTTTTTGTTGCACTTTAATGGCACCATTATTGGGGTGTTTGTTGGCCTAATTATGTTATTCTTAGGGATAAGTGGCATCATTTTATACCGAGGTTTCTGGCGTAAGGTTTTTACTCTGCGCTTAAAAGCGGCTCGCCGAATGTTGTTCAGTGATATTCACAAAATGGTGGGCATTATTGCCAGCCCAGTGTTTATTCTGATTTCATTTACTGGCGTGTATTGGAACCTGTCGATTATTTTGCATGAAGTATTGGAACACGTTGAAAAAGAACATGTTTTCATCACCCAGCCATACCATTCTGCAACTATATCCTTTGAAGCATTAAGACTGAATACAGCAAGCCAAATCAGCAGTTATCAACCTTACTATATGGCTATTCCGAATGAACCTGAGATGGATATTACCTTTTTTGGAAAAGTGGATACTAATAACCCACTCATCAGTGAGTACGCCAGTATGGTCACATACAGCCGAAAAACAGGAGAGTTAGTAACGGCTTATGATATTAGGGATGCAAGTGTTTGGGCAAAGTTTGATGACAGCACTCGTAAGTTGCACTTTGGATATTTTGCTGGAATTTGGTCAAAAGTTATCTGGTGCATTATTGGTTTGTCACCCGTGTTGTTGGCGATAACCGGTTTGCTGATGTATTTACTTAGGCGTTCACCTAAAAAACAAAGGCGAGCAAGAACTCTGGCTCAAGAATTAGCTAACTGAAGAAAACGATAGAAAACAAAAGTTTTAATACCAATCCAACACACTGGGTTGGTATTAAAACGAATAGTGTTTCAATCTGCTTTAACGAGGTTTGCGATTTTTATTCTTTGGCTTGGCATGACTCGCCTTCTCAGACTTGGCCGCTTCGTTGTGTGGTTGGTTATCACTAAAACGGGTTAACCCTTTTTGCGCTTTGTTGGCATTAGTAGACTTACCTTTAGCAAACGCCTTATTACCTGAACGTTTAGCGAATTCTTTTTGGTCACGGCCTTTTAGCTCATTGCGGCTTTCAGCTGGCACTAAACACTTAGGACTATTACCAATCAAGTGAGCTTTGCCCATTTCTTTAAGTGTTTTTCGCAATACTGGCCAATTAGCCGGATCGTGATATCGTAAAAAAGCACGGTGTAAACGGCGATGAATTTCGCCTTTAGGCACCTCAACCTCTTCACTTTTGTGATTCACTTTATGTATCGGGTTTTTGCCGGTGTGATACATAGTGGTGGCATTAGCCATAGGTGATGGATAGAAATTTTGTACTTGGTCTAGTTTAAAGTTGCGCTCTTTGAGCCATAACGCCAAGTTCAACATATCTTCATCTTCAGTGCCCGGATGCGCTGAGATAAAGTAAGGAATAAGATACTGGTCTTTGCCCGCTTCTTTGGTGTACTTATCAAACAATTCTTTAAACTTGTCGTAGGTACCCATGCCCGGCTTCATCATTTTATCGAGGGGCGCTTTTTCAGTATGTTCAGGAGCTATTTTTAAATAACCACCTACATGGTGAGTCACCAATTCTCTTACGTAATTAGGATCTTCAATCGCTAGGTCGTATCTTACACCAGAGGCAATTAATACTTTTTTAACACCTTCGACATCACGGGCTTTACGATACAGCTCCACCGTTGGCGTTTGATCGGTATCTAAATGTCCGCAGATTTCTGGCCAAACACAGGACAATCGACGACAGGCTTGTTCTGCTTTAGGGCTTTTACAACGTAACTTATACATGTTCGCCGTTGGGCCACCAAGATCGGAGATAACACCGGTAAAACCGGGTACTTTGTCGCGAATTTCTTCTATTTCGCGAATAATGGATTCTTCAGAACGGCTTTGAATTACTCTACCTTCATGTTCGGTAATCGAACAGAAAGTACAACCACCAAAACAACCACGCATGATATTCACCGAGGTTTTGATCATGTCGTATGCGGGTATCTTAGCTTTGCCATAACTAGGATGAGGCACGCGGGCATAAGGTAAATCAAACACCGCATCCATTTCTTCGGTTTCTAATGGATAAGCGGGTGGATTGATCCAAATAATGCGATCACCGTGGCGTTGAACAAGTGCTCTAGCACAACCAGGGTTGGTTTCTTTATGTAAAATACGTGAGGTATGAGCGTAATGGGTTTTTTCAGCGCGCACTACGTCATAGGCGGGCAACATCACATAGGTTTTGTCCCAAGGTTTCACTCTTTGGGTTTTAGAAGTAAAAGGCTGAACGACTATTGGCTGGGCTTTTTGCTCTTCAATAGCCGCTTGCCTTTCGGCTTCAGACTGCACCGCACATTTATCTTCGATAGTCTCGTAAGGGCTAATAATAGCTTCAATTTTACCAATGCTGTCTAGGTGGGTTGAGTCCACTCCCTGCCAACCGGGTAACGGCTCTTTACGAATAACTGCGGTACCACGAATATCTTGCATTTGATCTATGGTTTCACCAGCAGCAAAACGATGTGCCATTTCAAGCAAAGGACGTTCAGCATTACCAAACATCAACATATCGGCTTTTGAATCAAACAACACACTACGGCGCACTTTGTCTGACCAATAATCATAATGCGCAATACGCCTTAAACTGGCTTCAATACCGCCAATGACTACAGGCTTTTTGTAGGCTTCTTTACAACGTTGGGTATAAACCGTCACTGCGCGGTCGGGGCGTTTTCCACCTTCATTATGTGGGGTGTAGGCATCATCATGACGTAATTTTCGCTCAGCCGTATATCGATTGATCATCGAGTCCATATTGCCCGCGGTCACGCCAAAAAACAGATTCGGTTCGCCAAGTTGCATAAATTCGTCTTTGCTATGCCAATTAGGCTGAGAAATAATCCCCACTCTGAATCCCTGCGCTTCCAACGTACGGCCAATTACCGCCATGCCAAAACTTGGATGATCCACATAGGCATCACCTGTCACCAAAATAATGTCGCAACTGTCCCAACCTAATTTATCCATCTCTTTGCGTGACATAGGTAAAAAAGGTGCAGGCCCAAAACACTCCGCCCAATATTTGGGAAAAGAAAACAAGCCGCGATCCGCTTTCATACGGGCAACAGGTTTGGATCGAGAGGCGGGTTGAATAGTTGGCATAATGGTCTCTAAAAAATGCAGCGACGTGCTGTACAAAAAATCGGCGGGATTATAGCAGAAATAGATTGTATTGGTGAGGCAATAATCACCCCAAAATTAACAAGGTTAAATGGGCAACCATATGCGCCAACATCGCACATTCAAGTCCACGCTTGTAAAAAAGCCAACCTGCAATACAACCAAAAAGTGCGTTGCCTACTATGATGTACAAATAAAAATATATGTTGGGAGTTTCAGTCAACATTAATGCAACTGGCAGATGCCCTACTCCAAACAATAATGCTGACAACAAGATAGCAAACACATAATTGTATAAGTTTACCTTACTAGTGTTTGTTTGGCAGACTTTGTAACAACACCAACTAAAAAATGACATTAACCCCCAGCGCACTAATATCTCTTCAGTAATGCCACCATAAAGCAATTTGGTATACCAAGGAGGGTTAAAATGCTCGCTTGCCTGTAAATAATCAATTGGTAGAAAATCTGCCAACAAGTAGAAAAAAACAACTAAACAAATCCCACCAACAACCCCTCCGAATATAGCGGGTAGCAGAATATCCGTGAGCTTTGGCAGATGCGTTGATACGCCACATAATCTATCAATAATTGGAGTCGCTAAACTCACCCTTTTTGCAAAAACGCACCCTAACGCCACCATCAACAATAACAACACACTGCTTTGAATAACGGATATCACTTGTACCCAAAATATTGATATGGGCAGTGGCTCTGGTGACAAAGAAGTGAGTTGCGGTATAAGTGAAATAGATGACAATATGCCAATAAAGCCCAGTGAAAATAAAACTAAGTATTTAGATTTATCAGACCTCAAAGGCAATGCCATGGTGTATTCCCAATTAGCCTTCTATTTCAGGTTCAAGTTTCACTGCCGTACCAAACACCAAAATTTCTGCGGCACTCTGCGCTACCATAGAGGTGGTAAAACGCACATCTATAATGGCATCGGCGCCTAAACTTTTGGCTTCATCAATCATACGGTCAATGGCTTGTTCGCGACTTTCGGCCATTAACTTGGTGTATTCATGAATTTCTCCACCCACAAGATTTCTCAGTGAGGCCAAAATATCTTTGCCTAGATGCCGGGCACGAATGGTATTACCACGCACTAAACCTAAGTGTTGAATTATCTCTCGGTTAGCAATTTGGCTACTGGGCACAACTAACATGTTGTTCATAAATCCACCTTGTTATATTTATCGGTTTTACTGATGATTAAACGCTGACGTAATACTGTTAAAAACAATCCAATACCGCCGCCCCAGATTAAGCTCATGACGATTTTACTGTATAACGCAATGCTGCTATCAAACCAAAAATGGTAAACACCAAATACAATACTAATTAACACGCCACTGACAATGGCAAACCAAGCGAAATCAAACATTCGTCTTGAGGTTAAGTCTTGTAATACCGCATCCATTTTTTGTTGCTCTAGATTAGGATAATAAGTCTGGCTAACCGCACCTTGTATCTGCTTCAATTGTTCATAGGTTTGGCTACAACTATGACATTGACTAAGGTGTACCGATACACGCTGACTCTCTTGCTGGCTTAATTCTCCATCCAAAAAGCCTGATAACTGTTCGCCAATATGTTCACATAAACTGGTTTTTTTCATGATTAGTCTCCAACTGTTTCGGTTAACAGCGTTTTTAATGCCAAACGAGCGCGATGTAGCCCAGACATCACAGTACCTTTGGGTATATCTAAAACTTCAGCGATTTCCAAATACGACATTTGGTGGTAATCCTTCAATAACACTAACTCCCTTTGTTGCTCGGGTAATACAGCCAAAGCTGCTTGTATTTTTTGATTGAGTTGTGTTGTTTGTGCGGCTTGCTCGGGATCAGTAGCCAGATTTGTTTCAAAGACATGTGGCACTTGCTCATCAAACTCTTCAGTTTGATGGCGTTTCTTCTCGCGCAACTTATCTATCGATTTATTCCGTACAACACGGAAAAACCAAGGTTTAAAATCGGCACTGCTTGAATTAGGAGCACCGCGATGAGCAATGGCAACCGACACTGAGTCCTGCAGCGCATCTTGCGCGTCAGATGTCTGCCCTAGTATTTGCAAGGCTAATTTAAACGCCCCTTGGGTAACCTTTGCTAATGTGTCTTGCATCTCAATCCCTAATTAAAACTGACCAATAACCAACGTGACTATATCTATAACGTCCCAGCTTTGGGGTTTATTCCATAGATTGCAAAATAAATTTATTACACCCATTTGTTGACAACTAAATAAACCTTCTCTACATTTGTAGACATAAGATCGACAAATGTAGAGATAGAAATGACAACCGACATAAAACTCAGTGAATTTGAATTAGATGTAATGAACATTCTTTGGCAAGCCGGTAAAGCGTCTGCGCCCGAGGTACATGAAAAAATTAAATTGGATAAAGACGTTAGTTACTCAACGGTCAAAACCATAATCGACCGACTCGAACAAAAAGTAGCAGTCACACGGGCCGACCAACAAGGTCGCACTATTTATTATGCTCCAGCGATTGAACGTGAAGCCCTATCCCCTCCTTTACTCAAAGGTTTTTTAAAGCGCATGTTTGCCGGAGACCCAAACAAAATGGTGGCGCAGTTACTTGCCAACGAACAACTTAATAACAGCGAAATCGAGCAACTAGAAAACATGTTAGCAGCGCATAAAGCTAAAAATAAGAATTCAACTGAATAGTGAGGCGATAATGACAACTTATCTAACTATCACCCTAATGATCAGCAGTCTATGTGGTTTAGCCATTCTGCTATTAGGCGCAGCGCCTGCCCGATTGCGTTTTTATATTTGCCTGATGTTATTGGTTACTTGGCTTACCCCTTGGCAATTATTGCAACTTGAGGCGGCATCTAACACTTTCACTTTACCGCTCAATATTCTAAGTGAATTCAATTGGGTAAATTCCGCAACCGTCACCCAAGACACTCCGGTAGTTACCCCGTTAACCGAACAATCATCTCCTGCATGGCTAACATTTGACGGGTTATGGCAGGCTGCATTCATCATAGGCTTAGTATTGTTTTTCAAAGATCTGGTGAGTTATCTAAAGTTACATAAACGCTGGGTAAAACACTCAAAACTAGATAATCAAACATGGAAAACAGCACAAATAACCCAGCCTTACTGTGATATTCGTCGCATCAAGTCAGACTCTCCAGGCATGGCTACCGGTCTGACTAAACCCATTATTTGGCTTGACAGTGAACAACATGACATCGACAAAATTCGCACTATTGTGTTGCACGAATTAACCCATATTCGCCAGCATGACCCCTATTGGTTATGGGTGATTAACCTTGTGCAGCGCTTGTTTTGGTGGAATCCATTGGTTTGGTTTACCGCACATTACGCTAGGCAACAAATAGAATTAAGCTGCGATGAGCAGTGTAAAAAGCATTTACCCGAAGGCAGTTATCAACTGCAGTTGATTAAACTGACATTACAGGTGAATAAGCAGCAACAGACACTGAAAATGCCCGCAGTTTTACAAATGAGTGGTACACCGGCATTTAATTTACAGCGAATTAATAAACTCAATAAGGAACATAAAATAAAAAAACGATATGTAGTAGTGATGGCGGCGTTATTGTCGCTAACGGGATGGATTGGCTTTTCAAATGCTACAGTCAATACAGAACAACTTGGTAATAATGGAGCTCAAACAGCGAGTCTTGTTGATGTGCTCAAGACGATTAATAACAAAGATTTTACTGGGGCACAATCTCAGTTAAATTACTTAGCTAATAATGTGCACAACTTCGACATCTCAGAACAGGCCAAAATTTGGAAACTGAACGCTCACGTATTATATGAGCTAGATGCCAAAAACCCACAGATAATAGCCTATATGGATAAAGCGATAGCCCTTGAAGACTCGTTAGCTACAAGTGAACTTTTAGCCATTCTTCATATGGCACAAGCTTTTGCAGCAAGCCAAGAAAGATGGGACAAACAACTTAGCTACGCAAGCAAATGGTTTGAAATAGCTGATGATAATGTAGACAAGAAAAATCAATTATTTTTGACCGCAGTTTCACACTTTTATTTAGAACAACATGCAAGGTCGGCTACATTATTAAATCAGTTAGTTTCTATCAGCGAAACTCAAGGATTTCAGCCTCAAGAACAGTGGTTAAATCTGTTAATAGCAAACCATCTGGCGAATGAGGACTCGATTGAAGCCGTTGCGATTCAAGAAAAAATAGCCATATTGTACCCAACAGAGAAAAACCAAAAGCAACTAGAGAGTATGTCTCAAATGCTTTAACTAAAGCCAATTAAATACAAAACACATAACGAGTTAAAAACTCCTTATGTGTTTTGCTATTTAAGAACTTTCAATCCGTAACTTAGCTTAAAAATATTTTGTAAAAGGAAACCATCTTGGCCAATAAAAATGTCGTCCGAAAGTATTTGTCATGTTTATTTCTTTCTATACTTCTTTGCACTGCCACTTTGAGTTACAGCTCACAGCCCCTGCATTTAAAAGGTCTGTACGAGGACATAACAATAGGTGAGATAGATGGCGTGAAATTATCAATCAACCTAGCCTTCCCGCAAACACTCAGTGCACAACCTCGACCAGTACTGATAATGATCCATGGTGGTGGTTTTTTAAAAGGTGATAAAAGTAATAATAATCTACGTATTCAAAAAATGACTCAATTGGGTTTTGTTGCTGCTAGTGCTATGTATCGATTTGCACCAGAACACAAGTTTCCTGCGGCACTTGATGACATAAAATTGGCGATCCGTTTTTTAAAAGCTCATGCTGCTGAATACCATATCAATCCACAACGGATTATTCTTAGCAGTGCTTCAGCCGGTAGCTACTTAGCGGTAATGGCCGGAGTGACAGGGAATTCCGATGCCTTTGATGATCATGGTTTGTATACTCAATTTGATTCATCTGTGCACGCAATAACAGGTCAATCATCGCCTATCGCAGATTTTAGACTAGCGAAATATTTAGAGTTCTCATTACTAAAACGTTTGCTCGAACACAATTCAACTAATCATCAACAACGTCTAGCGGCCTTATCCCCCGTCACCTATTTAGATCCCCAAGATCCGCCTATGTTTTTAACACATGGTGATGCAGATCCTATTGTACCTGTTGAGATGAGTCGTGAATTTGTCCGAGAACTAGCAAAAACAGGTCACAGCTATGAGTACCACGAATTGGCAGGTGGCACTCATAGCTACAGTCAATCCGTTCCTGATAAAGCAAAAGCAGTATCCAAGCGGTATAGAAAGTTTATCGAAAAGTGGGCAGAATAGAACGAGCGAATGAAATGAATCGCTCGTTAACTATTTGAGCAGGAAACCCGCATTTAAATCAATTCTCGATTGATTCCAATATCTCAGTAGTTTCTTCCTGCACAACATTCAAAGGAGCCTGTTTCACACCTTCAACCGTTTCTAGTGATGGATAGCCATCAGCAATTAAACCAATGGTCACTTGAAACTCACGTACACCTTTACGCGTAGCTGGCCCCAAAATACCGTCAGCTTCACCTACATCAAAGCCTAGTTTGTTTAGCTTATCTTGGAATTGCTGCATTTCTGCAACGGTATAATTAGGTAAGTCGGGTAGAGGTTTTGATAAATTACCATGACCTGAAATTCGGTCGGCTAAGTGGCCTACTGCGATGCCGTAATATTCAGAATTGTTCCAACGTAGAATCACATCAAAATTGGGGTAGATGATAAACGCTGAGGCTTTATGCCCAGCAGGGATAAGCAATGCTGCTTTTAAATCACTGTCGCCAAGGGATTTACCACTGACTTGGGTTACTTGTTTTTCTGACCAAAAAGACAAAGGTTGAGGTTGTGATTTGCCTGCTAATTGATAATCGAAACTGTCTGGCAATAAGACTTCTCGGCCCCATCTAAAGCCAGTTTGCCAGCCTAAATTTTGTAAAAAGTGGGCTGCAGATGTCAGTGCATCTAATTCATTATTCCATAAGTCTACTTTACCATCGCCATCGCCATCTCTGGCATATTTCATATAGGCTGTAGGCATAAATTGGGTGTGCCCCATGGCCCCAGCCCAAGAGCCAATCATGTCTTTTGGAACTAGGTTTTCACGCTCAAGCAACAACAATGCCTGCACAAGCTCGTCGGAGAAATATTCACTTCTTCTCTTATCACAGGCCAATGTGGTTAAAGCCGCAATAGTAGGAATTTTACCTTTGATACCACCAAAATTGGTTTCAAGCCCCCAAAACGCAATCAGGTAATGGGCTGGCACACCGTATTGTTGAGTAAGTTTAGATAAAAACTCACGATGTTCAGCTAGTTTTTCACGGCCTTTATCCACTCGCCAATTGGTCACGCGTTTTGAAAAATAACCAGTAAATGTTTGCACAAATTCTGGTTGATTACGGTCGTAACCTAGAATTTTAGGCAAAGGTTTAGTTTGCCCCAGAATATCTACGGTGGTGCTTTCAGACACGCCTGCATTACGAGCCTGTTGCTGTAAGCGCTCGATACATTGTGGAAACCCATCCGCTTCTGGCGTTTCATTTTCCTGAGCGTGAGAAACACTAGCCAATGACGTTAGCCCAGCAGCGATAATAATTGTTCTAAATGAAGAAAAAGAAATCAAAGTCACTATCCAAAAAGTTTGAGAAATTGTTGTTCGAGTCTTATGCTACCCGACTTAGTAAAAATCGTTAAGCAAATTTCTGCATCCATACATCATTCGCCATTATATTTTCTGTACTGCTAATATGATCAAGCCATGTTTTGCCAATTAGATGGTCAAATTCGTGTAAAAAGATACGTGCGATAAAACCTTCAAGTTTGATATTTTGCGGCTGACCTTGTCTGTCCAAATACGCCACATCGACCGAATCTGAGCGTTCAATACGCCCGCGCAATCCCGGCACAGACAAACACCCTTCCCACTCCCACACCGTGTTTTCACTACTTTGTTGAATCACAGGGTTAATCAATACCAAAGGTTGCATATCGGGCGCGTCGGGATATCGAGGGTTAGGCCGAGAAGCAATAATCATAATGGCTCTAGGGTCAAATACTTGCGGCGCAGCAATACCAATGCCATCGGCCTCAAGCATTGTCGCCAATAATTCATCAATAAAACCATTCAGTGATTCATGCTCAAACTCAGACTTTGAAATCTGTATAGCTGACGTTCTAAGTATTTCCTCACCTACATGCGCAATTCTCATAATTCATCTCTTTTTTGTATCCGTTCGCTCGAAGCCCGCGACCAGCAGTTACTTTTAATTCACCAACTGTAATTGTGCAAATTCACGATACAGTGCATTACTTTCTACCAACTCTTGATGCGTGCCTATTGCGACTATTTCCCCCTTGTCCATCACCACAATACGATCAGCATTTATGACAGTCGCCAGCCTATGAGCAATAATGATAGTGGTTTTGTCTTTCATTAATTCTTCTAAGGCTAACTTCACATGTTGTTCATTTGAAGCGTCCAAAGAACTAGTGGCTTCATCTAACAGCAATATTGGTCGGTTTGCCAAGATAGCCCTAGCAATGGCAATACGCTGTTTTTGCCCACCGGATAAACGCACACCACGCTCACCCAAGTTAGTTGCATAACCTTCTGGCAACTCACAAATAAAATCATGAGCACGGGCGGCCTTGGCGGCGTTTTCAATATCCAACTGACTGGCATTGGTGCGACCGTAAGCAATATTATCTTTTACACTGCTAGCAAAGATTACTGATTCTTGTGGCACTAAGGCATATTGATCCCGCAGCGCAGCAACATCGAGCATTTTAATGTTTTGTTTTTCCAATTCAATCTGACCACTACTGACATCATAAAAACGCAGTAATAATTGAAACAAAGTAGACTTACCCGCGCCACTAGGCCCAACCAAAGCAATACGCTCGCCACTTTTAACCTTCAAGTTCAGGTTTTTTATCACAGCAACGGAATCAGCTTGAGGATAATGAAAATTCACATTTTGTAATTCAATGTCACCACTGACTTTATTTGGCAGTTGAATAGGTGACGCTGGCGATTCGATACTGGTTTGAGTGTTGAGTAATTCCATTAATCGTTCACTTGCACCGGCTGCCTTTTGAACTTCACCAATCACTTCACTAATGGTGGCCACTGCCCCACCGGCCATCACAGCGTAAAACATAAATGCGGTGAGTTCACCCGCGCTCAACTCTCTGCTTAATACTTGCTGTGCACCTACCCATGCCACTAGTGTGATGGCGATAATGCTAATAGCCATAATACAAGCCACCAGCAAGGCACGGAATTTAATCCGTAAATGTGCGGCCCCCATTACACTCTCGATGCGAGTCTGAAACAGTGTTTTGTCTATTTCTTCATGGGAATAGGCCTGTACTGTGTGGATTTCATGTAAGGTTTCATCAACATAGGCGCCCACATCAGCCACCTTGTCTTGGCTGTTTTTAGAGTACAATCTGACTTTAGCACCAAAAACTCTAATCGGTAGCAATACTATTGGCACTGCAATCAGTACATACAAGGTCAACATTGGGCTTGAAAAAAGCATTAAAAATAATGCACCAATAAAAGTAATGCATGAACGCAACCCCATGGATAATCCCATGCCCACCACAGACTGCAATAATGTGGTGTCTGCGGTAAAACGAGAAATCACTTCCCCGGTGCGCGTTTTAGCAAAAAATGCAGGTGATAAGGTCAACAAATGCCCATACACATTTTGCCTTATGTCTGCACTTACTCGCTCGCCTAACCAAATCATCCAGTAAAATCGAAAATAAGCTGCGATACTGCCAATCAGCGCAATACCCATCACCAAAAACATAGTTTGATCTAGTTTGTCGGCGTTGTTAGCAATAAAACCTTCATCCACCACCGCTTTAATACCTTGGCCTAATAACAACCACGACGCCGCACCTACAATTAATGCTGAAATGGCAATTGCCACTTTTGATTTATAAGGACGAAGTTGACCAAATAGCCATCTCATTACGGTGCTGGTTTTAGGGGATTGCAAAGTATTTCTCTCGTCAATTTAGCAAGTAGATTTAGTATGGGGGCACTGGGCAGTGATTACGATACGCCAGTCAAAGTAAAAAGTATCAAACTGTTGCAGGCGGTTTACCCATACCCCGCTGAAATGCATATTTTGCGGTTGTATGGGTATATCCTTCAACCCTATACTGGAAATTAGTTTACCGTTTCTCAAACAAGGATATTTATGAGTAGCAGCAGTTACCTGACAAACAAACAACAACCCGCAGTCACTAAAATGGATATGTCCATGAAAGTGGCATTGTTAATTGGTGCAGCGTTACTACTGTTTCTGTTTTGGTTTTATCCGAACCTTATTCGTTTGAGTTTATACGCTGGTTGTATAGTGTGTTTGGGCTTGTTTTTACCTCGCCAAGCAGGTTGGGATATACGAGC
>NZ_CAJWCF010000051.1 GCF_913020055.1 uncultured Paraglaciecola sp.
AGAAAGATAAGCCATCCCTTAATTTAACTGACGTAGAGCTTAACGCTATGATCGTTGCTTAAGCAGATCTGGGGTTACCTATTATTTATTTAGACTACCAGTTACTATTCTGAATGTCTCCTGATCGCTCAAACCTGAAGTAAACGAAAACACAGATACGTCCGCAATGGTGACGAAGCGGAACAATTATTGAGTTGAAATTCCATAGCTTTAATACCAACTAAAAATATCTAACTATATTAAGAAATATCAAACATTATTATAAATTATCAAACTTATTATCGTCGGACAGTAAATCGATTATATAACGCTAGCAGCGATCCAAGCGATAATATAAGCAAGCAGTCCGTAACAAACGAACAACCCCCAGGCTATTTTACCGCTACCTGTTTCACCTTTGATGGTGGCGACAGTAGCAACACATTGCAGAGCCACAACATAAAATAACATCAGCCCAATTCCGGCACCAAGGGTTAGTCCATCAGCTTGAATATTAGCAGCTAACCCGGCTATATTTTCATCTGCGCCTTCAATTCCAAATAATGTACCAAGGGCACCAACAAATACTTCGCGGGCTAAAAACGAGACTAATATCGCCACACCATAACGCCAATCTAAGCCTAGTGGTTCAAATATTGGTTCAATCCACTGCCCTAACGCCGCTAAATATGAAGACTGTAAGTCACCATTTTGCGGAAAATAACCTAAAACCCATATAACTACCGATACCATAAAAATAACTGGTGCTGCCCTTCTGATAAACTGCTTAGCACTAGTTAAGACTCTGTGGATAAGTGGTTTCCAGTGGGGTAAACGATAAGTCGGCAACTCTAAAATAAAAGGCATTTCTGCTTTATCTTTATCTAAATCAGTCAATTTAGTCAGCAATGTACTCACTAATAATGCGGTGGCGATACCAATAAAATACAAAATAAAGAAGGTAATACCCTGTAGGTTTAATAATCCACCAAGATATTTTGTGTCGGGAATGAGAACAGCAATTAACAAAGCATACACAGGCAAACGAGCGGAGCATGACATCAATGGAATAGTCATCATTGTTATCAGACGCTTACGGGGTGACTCTATGGTGCGTGCGGCCATGATTGCAGGTATCGCGCAAGCATGCCCTGACAAATAAGGAATAAAACTTCTACCAGACAGTCCAAAGTAACTGAGTGGTTTATGGCAAATTAATGCTGCTCTGGCTAAATAGCCACTGTCTTCAAGCAAACCAATGATCAAAGTAAGCACCATTATCTGAGGTACAAAAACTAAAAATGAACCTACCCCGCCAAACATAGCATCGGTAACAAAATCGTTGACTACACCAGCTGGAATTACCTGACTACTCAACATAGCCAGCTCAGTCATAACAGTCTCAACTCCATCCATTAATGGACTGGCCCAAGTGAAAATACTTTGGAACAACAAAAACATGATGCTTAAAAATATCAAACCACCAAACACGCTGTTTAACAAAAAATCATCGATTCTATTTTGTTGCTTTAATACCACATCAGCTTTAATACCATAACGGGCAGACAACTCTCGGCTGATTTCTAGCAATGAACTTTGTGGAGCGTTATTTTTAATTGGTACAAAATCTTGTGGATGTTTAGCCGCATCAATGAGGCCCAACTTAAATTCATGTAAACCAATTAAGGTTTTGGCTGACAGCGCATATACGGCACAACCAAGATCTGCGGCTAATTTATCAGTATCAATTTGATGGCCAAATCGTTGTACTTCATCAATCATATTTAGTGCAAAAATCACACCTTTGTTATGTTCAAAAGCCAAATCTCTGACTTGAAGACCAAACACTAAACTTCTTTCTAATCGAGTCGCATCTAAATTACACACTATTAACGATGTATCATCATTGTGCATCGCTTCATGTAACTTTTCGATGGCAAGTTCTTCATCTTTCGACAAACTCTTTAATGAATAGGTACCGGGATAATCGACTAATTGGTATTCGTCGAACTTACCACTTTTCAATTCAACGGTCACACCAGGAAAATTTGCTACTTTTTGGCGCATACCTGTTAATTGGTTAAACAGTAAACTCTTACCAGAATTGGGTTTACCAACCAAGATGATATTTTTCATTGGACTCTTTTTAGAAATAAGAATAGTTGGGCGTTGGTTCTCTTAGGAAGCAACAAATAGCAATATTGAACATTTGCCAAAGATCTGCAGAACTGCGAACTTCACACATCAGCTTAAAGCCAAACTAATATTGATACGATTAGCAATATTTTGTTCTAAAGAATAAACACAATCACCAACCTGCAAGACTAAGGGGCCTTTCAAAGGGCTGCGACGTAAACATTGAATAGCCTGACCAACGGCAAAGCCCATTTCATTTAGACGATCAAATACTGCAGGCACTATACTTGGATCGAGACTATCGATTAATGCAGTTTGTTTATTTTTAATTTCCCAGAGGGTCATACAACTACCAGACTAAACAGCGTAAATACAAACGATTATCATTTATATCATTTTAAACAACCGCTGTGCAACCTAACAGATTGCAAAGCGGCATATTTTTAGTCTAATTTATGCATTGCGCAAATGGTCGGCAACCAAAAAGGCCATTTCTAGTACTTGGTCAGCATTTAAACGGGGATCGCATTGGGTTTTATAGGCTTGTGCTAAGTCGTCATCACTTATTTGATAAGCACCACCAGTGCACTCAGTTACATGCTGTCCAGTCATTTCTAAGTGAATACCACCAGCGTGAGTACCTTCAGCTTTGTGGGCTGCAAAAAACTGTTGAATTTCACGCAAAATAGCGTCGAAGTTACGAGTTTTATAACCACTTGACGCTTTAAAAGTATTGCCATGCATTGGATCAGAACTCCACACTACTTTACGGCCTTCTTGTTTTACGCGGCGTAAAAGCTTAGGTAAGTGCTTCTCGAGATTATCGGCCCCCATACGGGTTATCAATGTCAGTCGACCAGCATCATTAGTTGGGTTAAGTGCATCAATCAGCTGAATGAGTTCATCTTCTTGCATACTCGGGCCTACTTTGACACCGATAGGATTATGAATACCGCGGAAAAACTCCAAATGAGCATGATCGAGTTGACGAGTACGTTCACCAATCCACAACATATGCGCTGAACAGTTGTACCAATTTCCGGTTAATGTATCGACTCGGGTTAACGCTTGCTCGTAATTAAGTAACAAAGCTTCGTGTGAGGTATACAAACTAGTTTCATGCAAAACAGGCGTGTTGCTTGAATTAATCCCCATGACACTCATAAATTCTAATGAATCTTGAATTCGCTTAGCTAGATCATGGTAACGACCTTTTAAAGGGTTATTTTCCACAAAAGCCATATTCCAGCGATTCACTTCATGTAAATCGGCCAAACCACCCTGCGCAAAAGCTCGCAATAAATTCAGCGTAGATGCGCCACGATGATAGGCTTCAATCATCCGCTGAGGATCAGGCCTACGTGATGCTTCAGTAAACTCAAAACTGTTAATAATATCGCCACGATAGCTAGGCAACGATACCCCATCAATAGTTTCAAAGTCGCCAGAACGAGGCTTTGCATATTGCCCTGCCATACGTGCGACTTTAGTGACCGGACAACGACCCGCATAGGTCAACACTATGGCCATTTGCAAAATAACTTTAAAAGTATCGCGAATTTTGGGTGCGTTAAATTCATCAAACGATTCAGCGCAATCACCACCCTGCAACAAAAACCCCTTGCCTTCAGCCACATCACCTAACTGCTTATACAGATCACGGGTTTCAGCAGCAAACACTAGCGGCGGATAACTGCCAAGAGTACCTTCAACCTGTTTAAGGTGTTGTTTATCTTCATAGGTAGGTTGTTGCAATATCGGCTTTGAACGCCAACTATCTGGTTGCCAGTGGCTCACGGTTTTTCCTTTTCAATAGGTATAAGTGTAGGTATAAGGTAGTCGATTAATAAACGAACCGACAATCTGCTACGGGAATTTAGAGCGAAAGACTATAAATTTCAATCACAAAGGTGTTTATTCTTAAATTATATATGGATAACTTATGGTTGAGTTGATTTAAGGTGTTGCACAAAGCCATCAGCACCTTGTTCAATTAAATCTAAAACATATTCAAAACCGCGCTTCCCGCCGTAATAAGGGTCTGGCACTTCCTGTTCTTCAGATTGACTAAAACTTAAAAGCAACGCTACTTTGTGTTGAAATTCTTCAGGGCAAATTTCCAAAAGATTAGCCACGTTTGCGTTATCCATTGCCAAAACATAATCATATTTTTCAAAGTCTTGCTCTACTACCTTACGACATCTTAAGCCTTTAAAACTATAACCTCGCTCCTCGCCCACAGCCTGCGAACGTTTATCAGGCGCTGCCCCTTTGTGATAACCAGCTGTACCAGCTGAGTCAATTTCGATAGTTAACGCGTGGTCTGTGGCCTTTTTCTTAAACACTGCTTCAGCACTGGGCGAACGGCATATGTTACCCAAACAAACAAAAAGCACCGAAGGTGTATTAATTGACATGATGAAACCTAAATTATGATTGGTGGATTTTCCCCTAGGCAAAGTATTCTATCTGTCTATAATTGTTCGTCTAGTGGTAATAGGGATTAATTTAAAAATGAATGCACAAGTACTGATGTTAAGTAGTTCTCGAGTGGGCACTGAAGATTATCTGCAGCATGCTTTGCCCATGCTAAATAATTTTTTACCCGAAATAACAGAACTGCTGTTTATTCCATTTGCTGGTGTATCAGTCAGCTGGGATGACTACACTACGAAAGTACAAGAAGCCCTACCCGATTATCAAATAAAGGGCATTCATCAATTCTCAAATGCCTCACAGGCATTAGAAACAGCGCAAGCCATAGTAGTAGGCGGTGGTAACACTTTTAATCTACTCAATGAACTGTATCAGCAAAACTTATTAGAGACGGTAAAAAAACACGTCAGCCAAGGCACACCTTATGTGGGCTGGAGCGCTGGTTCAAATATCTGTGGTAATAGTATTCGCACCACTAACGATATGCCTATCATACAACCACCCAGTTTTGATGCACTGAACTTAGTGCCATTTCAACTCAACCCACACTACACCGACTACCAACCACCTGGTCACAACGGTGAAACTAGGGCCCAGCGTATTGAGGAGTTTTGTATTTTAAACCCTATGATGCCTGTTATTGGTATTCGTGAAGGCAGTGCCTTGTTGTTGCAAGGTGACTCGTTGGTCTTAAAAGGAGAATTAGATGGTGTGGCATTTGAGGGGATATCTCAGAGTGTGATTAAGCCAGATCAAAACTTAAGTATGTATTTAGAGCTTTGATTTTGGTTCAAGACCTCAATTTGGAAGCTTTCTTTTATTGGAATATGTATTTAATTTGTCCTGGACTTAACAGTTCGTTGTAAGTTGCACTGTTACTCCAAATCCCATTGATTTGACTGGCTTGATAAGCACCTATAATAAATTGTTCATCATTAACGGAGTTTTCTCCATTTAAGGCATCAACCGCCGTCATCGCATAATTTCTAACAATCTCCTGCCAATTCAGTATTCCAATTCGACACTTGAATACCAATAAACACTCCAAAAATCACGATTAACAAGTCTAAAAAAACGCAAACCAACTTTGCTCTTTTACATGTTTGGTGAAGGAGCGTAGAAGCATTGTTTAATCATCCCTTGATAGAGTTTTCTTACGAGCAATTAACCACTTTTCAGCCATGATATCGAGTCTAAAAATCAATCTATCTTGCATGTTTTTTTTCACGGGTGTGCTGTGTAAATATTCTCGCTGTACCTATTACTACCGAGTTCCGCATCAATGGCTAAGCATCAGCGTTGAGTATTAGTTAATTGTATCTTTTAGAAGTAGAAAAACGGCATCTCTGTTTAGAGTTGGATAAACGAGAATAAACATATATCTAAATAAAAGCATCCGCATCATCAGCAAGGCTTAGGCTTAAATTCATCGAGTGAAACTATTTTTCCGAAGGTTGCTTTAGCTCAGGCTGTTTTTGTAAATATTTAGTCAAATCAACATTATATTTCTGATAACTCATATCAATTTCGCTTATATAGGGGTTATTAAGCTCAATGAGCTGGCGATTAGCTAATCCAACCAACTTAATACTGTCTAGAAAGAGTTCATGCCACAATTCATTGAAGCTACCATCTTCGTAAGCCCGCTCTAAGCCTGTCATAATTCGTTGAGCATTCACTTTATTATCTTTATTAGTGATAAAAAAGCGGGGCAATGGATAATAAAAAGCAATACAAGGTTCAATTCGTAAATCAGGAAGTTGCGAACGCCTGATTTCCCATTCTGTTTCTATCTCGTTGACACCTCGAAAAAAAGCATCAATCCGCCCCATACTAACCATCTCAAACATTTTGTCATAATTGCTAATTTTATAAACATTTAAGCCATTTGCACTCAATATATCGCCATCCAACCAGCCAATACCTTGCACAATTGACATTTTAAATTTAATAGACGCCAATGTTTGGGTTGAGCAGTATCGAGATTGCTGACCATCTCGAATAAAAGCTACACGATAGCCGGCTACACCACGATCAATGGGAAAGGGAATGGCTAAAAAACGCTGTGCAATCTCATTAGTCATAGAAGCTTTAAAGAAAAAATTTGACTCTGACTGTTGTTCCATCTGACGTAATATACGCCCAACATTGACCCCATTATAGGTCGCATTGAGCTCATAATCGCCATACTCAGCTTTGGTTTTCTCCAAAGCCAATTCTAGTACTTTTTTAACCTACACAAAACGTCTATCAATCGAGGTTTCCGCCCCTTTAAACGAAAATACAGTTTTGGCGACAGCGGAGTAACTTAAACACAATGTGATAATACAAATTATTTTGAACTGCAATTTTACTATAACCTTCTTCATATCAGCTAATAAATATGAATGAGACTTCTGCCTAATACAAGATTATTCATAATAATTCGCCGTCAATAGGTTTATTTTACTGCAATAAACGTGCTTTGCGGCGGTCCAAGATAACTGGACTTTAATCCGCCAGTATCAATCATTATCTTTTGTAAAACCAAGCCCGGATCAATCGCATAAATTCGCAGTGAATGCTGGCCAGGTGTTTTAAAGTCTAGAGTGGTAGTTACTTCCCTAACTCCCTCAATTACCCCTTGCTGCCAATCTTGGTGGCTATTATGTTCAAGAGTATCTACGACAAAAACAGCTTGCTCATCAATGGAAACACCGAATCTTAATCCAGGTCCATTTGCAAAATTCAGACTGGGTGCTAATAGAGAAATCAAGCGAAGTTCGCCACTAGAAAAAAGATAAACATCGTACTCAAGGTAAGGCGCTGCGAGAATATTATCCGCAAAACTGGTGTTAGCAGGCATAGTGACAGACATGGATGAATGTGTTCGGCCATGTAGTGGAATTTCTTGCCAAAAAGCGTGAGGCGAATTATTACCAACTTGGGTGTTTGCAGCCTCAATTGACACATATCCATCCGCTTCAATAAAACCAGTTTTGGTTTCTTGTTTTGCCTTAAAAGCAGTGACCGCTATTTTTGTTTGTCCTAAGTTAGCGCCTTTAATGGTTATATATCCCTTATGGTCCCCCTCTTTAAGTTGAGCCCAATCGACCGTTACTTGAATACGCTTTTGCTTATCAACTTTACCGGCTGTAGTGGACAATTTCATCCAATTATTTGAAGATTTAGCTTCAAAGTTAAATGTTTGAACTCCTCTATTAAACACATCAAAAAAATATTCTTGTTGACCGAATGCTGAAAAATCCAATTGCAAACCTCCAGCCTCAGGCCACACATTAGCGCGGCCTTCAATCGCTACTCCCATATCCGCCACAGAGATAGGCTGATTGATCTGAACGACTGGCATAGTATTCTCTCGAGGATTATTCCAATGGGTATAACCAATATGCGGTTGCGACATAAAGTGATTCCATTTCCCGTTATTTATACCGTGATAACGCTTCTCTAACGCCGCACCGGCTGCAAACCATTCTCGAGCCTACTCAGCACATTCATTGGTGGACACACGCTGTTGCTGAGCATACAGATAGTTTTTGGCCAGACTATTATTTAATTCGTACACATTTCGACTGGCTTGTATCGGATGTAAGACCAATTGAAAAAAGGCATCTTGGTAGCGTTCACCTAACTTCTTGGCAATTTCCTCAGCGGTATTTGATAAGTTGCTTAGTTCATCAGAAATACGCTGGGCTTCGTTATAAGCAAGTTGACTGTAGGTATCTGGGGCTAAAAGTTCGGGTTTGCGCCGGCCATTGTGTCGAGTATAACCTTGAATCAATTTGGCTATCTGTAGTGCATATTGTTCGCCAAACTGTTGCGTTGCCCAAGAGACTAAATAGTCTGAAAGAGAGTTTGCAGAAAATTGAGTTGGATCCCACGCCATTTTAAGGAAAAAGTCAGTGGGTAGCTCCATTGGTTTTAAATCGCCCACGTTGGTAATCCAAATTTTCCGTGCATTATATTGGTAAGCTAAATTCATCTGCTCCCATATTTTTGCAATGGGGATGGTATTTATCCTACGATATGATCGCGGTCCACCAACATAATCAAAGTGATAATACACGCCGGCACCGCCACTTCTTTCCCGCTCTTTGGCAGTTGGCAATCGACGAATGTTGCCCCAATTGTCATCCGACCATAACAAGGTGACGTCGTCAGGAACACGCATACCATTTTCGTAATACCCTTGGACTTCTTTATATAATGTCCATACTTGTGGTACGTCACTGATATCGTTGCGCTGATACACTTCTTGTAAAATGTCACGTTGATCACTTACTATTTTTCTAACAAGGCGATGTTTTGTTGTTCGCTCATTGGCTCATCTTCTTGGCCACGCATGCCTAAAGTAAATATGCTCTCAAGCTTTTGGTGACGTTTGGCGCCCTGTTGCCAAAATTCATAAAGGTGTTTTTCGTTGACCGCGTAATCCCACTTACCTTCTCCGGTCCAATTCCATTCTTTGTCTGCTCGCATCATAGGTTCATGATGTGAAGTGCCCATTACAATTCCCATCTCATGAGCCAATATTGGGTTGTTAGGATCATCCAAGTTAAATGCATTATTCCACATGGCTGGCCACAGATAATTGGCTTTAAGTCTCAACATCAACTCAAACATATGCCCATAAAACTGACTGTTATAGTTACCAAAATTTTCTTGTACCCAACCTGTAAGTGCGGGCGCTTCATCATTTAAAAAAAGGCCTCTATATTTTACTTTGGGCCAATCCACTACCAGAGTATCGGCTTTCACAAAGATGTCTTCGTGCTGAGCCACAGGTACGTCAGCCCACCAATACCAAGGCGAAACCCCTACTGCACTTGAAAGTTCGTAAACCCCAAAAATCGCGCCGCGCATATCACTGCCCGATATCACTAAGGCTTGCTCAACGCCCTCAAAAGGCTGCGATACTAGTTGAATTTGATAGGCTTCCCATTGCCCTTGAATAGCTTGAATATCGATTTTACCGGATTTTTGTAGTGCTTTTATTGGCCCACTATTGTCTAGGGTGCCCACAATAATAAGCATTTGGGCTTTAGCTATAGAGTGGATAATATTTGGCGTTTCACCGGTAACTTTATGGAGATCACTTTGTAGGTTTTTTAAGGCTAATTTAAGCCCATTGCGTTCAGACGGGTCGATAAACATAGAGGTAGGCTGGTTATCTTTACTTATTGCAAAACTACCCTTAGAAGCACTAAAAGTAATAAAGTCGGCGGCACTAGCAGTGTCACTTACCAGTAAAAACAAAACCAAGGCAAAAAGTTTGTGTTTAGCGATTACATGTTTCATTGATGTATTTCCAATTATTCTAATGTTAGCCCCAAAACGCAAATAGGACTGCAAAACAGTCCTATTTGAAATTCAATACCGCAGTACTAAAGTGAACCTAGTCTCGGTAAGGCACTAATGTTTTTATCAGGCCATCACTGTCGTATTCGATTTCAGCCATCTTGACTGAGCGCAGGTGGGTGACCCCAGCTGAAAGAGACGAGTCATGGTAAAACAAGAACCATTTATCCTGATATTGCGCGATTGAATGATGGGTAGTCCAGCCTAAAACAGGCTCCAAAATTCTGCCTGCATAGGTGAATGGTCCGTAAGGACTTTCTCCTATGGCATAACACAACAAATGCGTATCACCAGTCGAATATGAAAAATAGTATTTACCATTATATTTATGCATCCAAGCGGCTTCAAAAAATCGTCTATCGTGATCACCGGCTAACAAAGGTTGGCCTTGCTCATCAAGTATTAACATTTCTTTAGGCGTTTCATCAAATTCCAGCATGTCGTCGCTCATGCGAGCGACGATAGGTCCTAAAGCCAGTTCATCCGCTTCTTGCTCAGCAATATTTTGGTCATATTTATTATTCCGATAATGTTGTAATTGACCGCCCCAAATACCACCAAAATACATGTAATATTGCCCATCATCGTCTTCAAATACGGCAAGATCTATAGAATAACTGCCGCCTATAGGTTGGCTTTGCGCAACAAAAGGGCCAACCGGAGAGTCGCCCACAGCAACACCAATTTGAAAAATATCATCGGCTTTTTTTGCCGGAAAATAAAAGTAGTATTTATCGCCCTTCTTTGCCGCGTCTGGTGCCCACATTTGTCGACTCGCCCAAGGTACGTCTTTTACGTGTAATGCAACGCCATTATCTACCGCTTTGCTGTCGGGCGAATCCATTGAGATAACGTGGTAATCCTGCATGCCAAAATGGTCACCATTATCATTAAATGGAATGCCAGCATCGATATCATGAGACGGGTAAATTTAAATTTTACCATCAAACACATGCGCCGAAGGATCAGCTGTATAAATGTTCTCAACTAAAGGCGCTGAAATAGCCTTTGAACCTACTTCGGTTATTTCTTTTTGGGATAATAATTCATCCGACATCATCTACTCTCTTTACAAAAAAGCGCAACCTCAAGAAGATTGCGCATCAATTAAAATTTTATTTTTATACCTACTCTGCGGCTCTTCTGGCCGTTAAGTCCACTTCAATATGTTGTTCGACTTGTCTACTAATTCTGTAAAAGAATAAACATCCCACCGCCAATAAAAAGGGGATAGACGCATACACACTGACCGACATTTTGATTCCATTTACAGTGTCGGGCAGTTGTATTGCTAAGTCCGGATCATATTGATAAAAACCTAAAATACTGGATAACAAAGATGACCCAAAGGTGAGCCCTACTTTTAGACCCACTATCATGGCTGAAAATATTATTGCGGTTGCTCTTCTATGATTTTTCCACTCTGAATAATCAGCGACATCGGCAATCATTGCCCATAACAAAGGAGTCGAAATCCCGTAAAAGAAACCATGCAGAATCTGTGAGGTAAACACCAAACCAATTGAATCCGGCGGATACAGATAAAAGGCAGCAATAAAGATCGTTGAAATAACTACCGAAGCACCAAACACTTCTCGCTTTCCGAACTTATCGGCTAAACCTTTTGAAAAGCCAATTCCGATTATCATAAAGATAATGCCACCGGCATTAAACACTGCAAAACCTGAAGTCGCTGGATCTTCAGGCCACTTGAACTCAGTCATTCCTAAGCCCGTTAAACCTGCATTTAAGCCATCAATAAAACCGTTAAAACCAATCGTCACCAAAAAGTCAGCAATCAGCTTAGGATTTAAATAGTTTTCAAAGTAATAAATATACGCACCACCTTTGAGGGCTAGGGTCACAAACACCAAAATTGTTACCGTTAGCATTATCACCCAAGGCATATTTCTCACTAGATCTTGCAAATCTTCGAGAACTGTTGATTTTTGTTCTGCAGTTGCTATCACCCGTTCTTTGGTAGTGAAAAACGTGATCATAAACATAATCACACCCCCGATAAATAAAAAGGTCATGACCTTTTCAAAACCAATGGCTTTATCTCCATCACCGGCAATTAGTACCAGAGGAAGCAATAATACTTGTATGACAAACTGCGCAATCATGACTGCCACAAAACGATAGGAAGACATGCTATTACGTTCTTTCATATTACCGGTAATAACGCCACTTAAAGCTGAATAAGGCAGGTTATTCGCTGAATAAATCAATAACAATAATAGATAGGTAATAAAGGCATAATACACTTTACCCTCTGGACTAAAATCAGGTGTACTGAATGTAAGCAACGCTATTATGCCAAAAGGCACAGAGGTCCATAAAATCCAAGGCCTAAATTTCCCCCAACGAGTTTGAGTTCTATCAGCAATCATTCCCATAAAAGGATTAAAAAATGCGGCGATTAAGCCACAAGAAAAAATGATCATGGTGGCCGATTCCACAGGAATTTTGTAAACATCGGTGTAAAAAAAAGCGATAAATGTCACTAAGGTTTGAAATACAAGATTTGCCGCCAAATCACCCAAACTGTATCCAACCTTCTCTAACACACTTAACTTTTCGGTATTTTCTGCCATGAGATTTTATTAACACTTAGACGTAAATATCGTACGAGTCTACTTCCAGTCAGAAAGTCTGTATAGCAGCAATAAACCTGAGATTAAGTGCCTTATTGTTTAATGAAAATTAAAAACCCAACAATAACACCTTTAAAAACAACAACATACAAGTTCCAATAAGAAAGACATTAGTCGAACAGGTATAAATTTCTGTTAGAAAAACATAAAGCAATTGTTACATATAATAAAGACACTAAGAATTTCCGTCCTTTTTATGAACACTAAACAAAGGTAAATTAGCGCATCCAAGGCACAGGTGCATCGCTTGGAATTTAGGTCCCGTTACAGTCAAGAAAACGTTAAAAAATGTATTGGTTAAAAGAAGTGAGTTGAAATATTTAACTTTCGTTCTATCACTTTACGGATAACGTCATTTTTTTCACTTTATAACGCTATACTCGCGTTTTTTTTAATAATGGTCGGAGTTTTTAATGTCGAAAAACGTCTCAATCGCTCAACGAATGAATATCAAAACCTTAGTCTGGCCAATATTTGTCGAGCAATTAATGCGTATGAGTTTGATGTCGATTGATGTATTTATGCTTACTCAATATTCTCAAGCGGCCGTCGCCGCAGTTGGACTTACTGGCCATTTCATCTTTTTCTTGATCTTAAGTTATAGCATAGTGTCTTCTGGTGGTGCGGTGTTGATTGGTCAGCACTTAGGTGCAAACAAACCACAACAAGCGCAACAATATTCACAAAACAGTCTGCTCATGTCTTTAGTCAGTTCGATTGTCATTGGCCTTGCCTTTTACCTTGGCAGCCCAACTTTTATTCACGCTTTTTTTTTAGCCCCAGATGTCGAAAAATTTGCCATTCAGTATTGCGTTATTTTAGGTGGGTTATCAATTGGCATGTCCCTTAGCATTATGTTTTCGAGCATTTTGCGAGCTTATGGTTACACCAAATCCCCGATGGTAATCCAAGTGATAGCCGGCCTAATCAATTTAGCCGGCAACTATTTTGCGCTTTATCCACCTTTTGATTTACCACAAACAGGCGTGGTGGGGGTGGCTGTGGCGACTGTTACCAGTCAAATAATTAGTGCGCTAATGTGTTGGTATGTGATTAAACATCATAAAATTCCGCTTAGTTTTAAGGCGATTTTTAAACCTGACTTAATCAAATTAAAGAAGATACTAAAAATTGGCTTACCAAATGCGGGAGAAAGTATTTCTTACAACCTGGCGCAAATAACCATTATGTTTTTTGTTGCCCAGCTTGGCACAGTAGCCTTGGCCGCGGCCGCCATTGTACAAACTGCTGCTAGGTTTATGTTTGTATTTTCACTGTCATTAGGCAATGGTGCACAAATTCTGAGTAGTTTTTACGTAGGCCAAGGTCGCTTTGCAGAGCTCAAATCAAATGTGCATAAATATTGGATGTTAGGCGTTGCCATTTCCGTGACTGTGACCTTAGCAATGATAGTAGCGCGAGATCCCATTGCAGCGCTGTTTAGTAATGATTACCAAACCCAGCAGCTCATCGCACTCATGTTAATTGTATCGTTATTTCTAGAGTCGGGAAGAGCTATTAATCTGATTGTCATCGCAGCCTTGAAAGGCGCTGGCGATGTAGTTTTCCCGGTCAAAGTAGGCGTACTCGCCATGTGGGGAATAGGCGTATTATTGGCCTATATCTTAGGTATTTATTGGGCTTGGGGTCTTGTTGGCATCTGGATTGCGATTGGTTTAGATGAGTGGACTAGAGGCATTATTATGATTGCACGCTGGCAAGGGGGAAAATGGACAAATAAGGCTGAATTAGAAGTCCAATAATAGTTGTCCATAGTTAAGGTTTCATAAGTGTTACCGAGGCCGGCAACACTTATCAATACACTTTAATTAACCTACCAATTCCATAAGGTGCCGTCTTCTAAGCGGTTTACCGGCAGAGAGGCCCGTTTGTAAGGGTATTTTTTAGCTTCTTTTTCATCAATATCTGCACCGTGACCAATTGCTTCACCGGGTGTAAAAAAACCTTTTTCGAATTCATAAGAGCGAGTAAAAACCGACTCCATCAGATCACTGTGCTCCATGTGTTCTTGAATGCCAAAATTGGGAATGGCGTAATCAAAATGTAATGCCGCAGCCATACAAATGGGCGAAAGGTCTGTAGCGCCATGAAATCCTGTTTTCACGTGATACAGGCTTGCAAAATCGGCAATCCGTTTGAGGTGAGTAATACCACCAGCATGGACTATTGTGGTTCGAATATAATCGATTAACTGATCTTGGATAAGCTCTCTACAATCGTGAATTGAATTAAATACTTCACCAATAGCAATCGGTGTTGTTGAATGTTGACGGATTAATCGTAAACTTTCTTGGTTTTCAGCTGGCACTGGATCTTCAAGCCAAAACAAATGATAAGGCTCTAATTCTTTACTTAACCTAGCCGCTTCGATTGGCGTTAATCTGTGATGCACATCGTGTAATAAATGAATGTCCTCTCCATATTGTTTGCGTACTTCAGCAAATAATTTTGGCGTGTAATTCAGGTATTTTTCAGTCGACCATACATCTTCGGTTGGTAATTCTGCGTTTGCTGGTTCGTATTTTTCTCCGTATTTAGACACACCATAACTACTGGCAATACCTGGTACGCCCGATTGCACTCGGACTGCTTGGTACCCTAACTCAATGGCTTTGCCTACTTCATCGAGAGTAGTGCCTAAATCGATTCCATTAGCATGGGTGTAAGTCATTATTTTATCTCGACTACGCCCACCCAATAATTGGTACAGTGGCATATTTGCCGCTTTAGCTTTGATATCCCATAACGCGGTATCTACTGCGCCAAGAGCAGTCACGCCTATTGGGCCCCGTCGCCAATAGGCACCTCTGTATAAGTACTGCCAGATATCTTCAATACGCTGAGGATCTTTTCCTATCAACATATCTACTACGTAATCTTCAAGGTAGGAAACGACCGCTTTCTCACGTCCATTTAATGTGGCATCACCTACCCCATAAATGCCTTGGTCCGTTATTATTTTAAGAGTAACGAAATTCCGTCCTGGGCTACATACGATAACCCTTACATCAACAATCTTCACTAAATCCACCTTTGGTTTTATCGCTTAAAAATAAATGCTAAGCGTCAAGTTTGGGTTATTGGCTAACATAGCGAACCGCTTTTCATAGTAGCTTCAGATAAATATGAATATTTAGAACATCTACCAAAGAAAGGTAAGGTAATGGACTCAGTTCTTCAACTTCAAAACGTTATGTAATTTAATTTAGGGTTAACTATTTTTTAACCGTTAAACATGGCTGAACAACTGATCGATTATCTGTAATACCTTGTTGTCTGGTCTTAAGACTTTTAAACAATGAAAGAATGTAGAACATTATCCGATAGGAAAATGGGAGCCGTGAACGAACAGCCTATAATGGCAAGGTATAGTATTAAATCAGAGCGGCAAATATCCTGTAATTTGCCGATTTGGCTTAGATGCAACTAGATTTTATATATCTAAAACAGATAAATCTAAATGCACCCCCGCTTCTTCTGGGGTATTTAGTCTAGGTAAAGTACCAATAAAAGGCACGTCTAAAAGTGTTTTTAAACTTTCGATATTGTCATCTAAAAAAGGCATATCGGGGTCAACTTGATTTGCCACCCACCCTGCTATCTTTAGGCCGTCGTTACGAATACATTCAGCCGTTAACACTGCATGGTTCAAGCAACCTAAACGCATACCCACCACTAAAATGACCGACAGATTTCGTTCCACTACGAACTCTGACAAATATCTTGGCTTACCTTCAAAATCGATACCTAATGGCAAACGCCAGCCCCCTGCACCTTCTACTATCAACACATCAGGCTTTTTCTGAAATATACAATTAAACCCTTCCCGCACTGTATCAATAGAAATTGGCTGAGCGGTGACATCTTCAGTTAAATTTTGTGCGGCTAGATGTGGTGCGATGGCGGCTTCAAAAGCAATGGGATTCACTTCGTCATAAGTTAATTCAAGGCTCGAATGCTGTTGCAAGGTCAAGGCATCTTCATTACGCAGTCCTTCGGGGGTGAGTTCACAACCTGCAGCAATAGGTTTGTAAGCGGCGGTTAATAAACCTTTTTTATTGAGTAAAATGAGTAACGCTTCGCTGACAAACGTTTTGCCAACTTCGGTATCTGTGCCAGTTACAAAAAATGCGCGGCGTTTAACTGATAAATGTCCCATGAGAATCCTATTTAATTGCGAATCACAGTTATTTACTGCAGTGTAAGAAGCAGACCTGATATGTCAGAGGAAGTTGCATATTTTCAGCGTATTTTTGCTGATAATAGGTTTCAAGATGTTGCAACGTTCGTCGATTAAAGGTGTTTTTACTTTGACTAAAAGCGGTGTCTGTTGGCTCTGAGCTTTTTAACACTACATTAGCACCAATTGATTTGATCGAAGACAACAACATTCTGATGTCCTGATGCCAAGTAACGTATTGTTTTTCCTGCATATTTACGTGCAAGCCTTGAGATATTGCTGCATCACACCAAAACTGGGCACTGGCAAAGTTATTCACGTGGCGCTGACTATCAATGTTGAGCCAACTATCGTTTAGTTGATTAAATGAACCATCACACATAATAGCCAATATCGCATTTGAACCCGAAGTCATTACACGGGATATTTCGGACATCACTTTTAGTGGATTGTCTGACCATTGCAAAACCATAGATGAAAACAACATATCAACCGTGTTATCTGCTAGGGGCAAACTATCTGCATCGCCTTGTAACCAACTAATCGATGGGTCAGCTAACACAGTATTTTGTTTAGCGTATTCCAACATACCAAATGCTAAATCCATAGCGATTAAGTTGTCACATCTAGTGCTAAGTTTCTGGCTAATTCGTCCAGTTCCACAACCAATGTCTAATCCAGTTTTATAATGCGATGGCAAAAAGGCCATTGCATCAAAAGCTATATCCAATTGCACATCGGCGGCTGAATTATAAGTATTCGCGGCGCGACTAAATTGCTGAGCGATTCGAATTTTATTTTGACTAGCGATAGAGGTAATAGCCATCACCTAACTGCCTTTTTATTGTCGAGTAATACAATTTGTAAAGCATCAATTAAGGATTCGATATCACGAGGGTCATGTGCTGCAGTTAGAGTAATACGTAACCTGTCGGTATGTTTAGGCACTGTTGGGTAACGAATAGCCGTCACCCATAAACCCAGAGTCTTCAGTTTTTCGCTAGCAGAAATGGCTTTTTGCGCATCACCAATTAACAAAGGTTGAATAGCCGAATTAGAAGGCATTAATGGCAACCCAGCTTTGTCAGCTAAGGATTTAAACAATTCAATCCGCTCGGCAAGAATAGTCCGGCGTTCGTTACTTTGTTTGGCTTGTAAACTCATCAACGTTGCATAAGCCTGCGCTGCTGGCATAGCAGTGCTGTATACATAATGTTTAGCAAAGTTAATTAGGTAATCGATGAAATCATGGCTACCAGCAACAAAGGCGCCTGCTGTTCCAATGGCTTTACCAAAAGTAGCCATCAAGATAGGCAATTGTTGTTGTGACAACTGATGTGTTTCTACTACTCCCAGACCATGCTCGCCTAACATGCCAAAACCATGGGCATCATCGACCATCAACCATGCACCGGACCGTTGACTCATTGTAACCATTTCAGATAAAGGTGCTTGGTCGCCATCCATACTAAAGACGCCTTCGGTAGCCACTAAAATATTCTGTGCTTGATGCTTATCTGTAGAATTCAACAAAATTTGCAGGTGTTGAAGATCGTTATGTTTAAAACGCGATAACTTGGCTAGAGACCCTTTTGCACCTTCAACAAAAGAAGCATGCATCAGTTTGTCGGCAATAATTAAGTCTTGGTGTTCGCCATGTTTTTGACTAAACAAAGCTTGGCAAACAGCTTGATTAGCTGCAAAACCAGAATTAAACAGCAACACCTTATCGCGCTTAAGTTCGGTAGCCAAATACTCTTCCAACGCCTGATGGGCATTGGTGTAACCCGTCACTAGAGGTGAAGCACCGCTACCACCACCATATTCGCTAATTCCATCAACCCAAGCTTGCATAACTACACTGGAGCGGCGCATCGCTAAATAATCGTTGCTGGAAAAATTAATATAGTGCTGCCCACCAATTTCAATCATTGGGCCTGAGGCTGAGTCAACCGTTTTGCGCGAACGTAAAAGCCCTTCGCTTCGACGCTTTTCTAAAGCCGAAGCGATAAAATCAAATGCCATTAGTTTGTGACAGTTTCAGCTTGTTTAGTCGACGCATCGTAAAATAAATTCTCGCTGGTTTTAGCAGTAGAATCGCCTTCAATTTCTTCTAATAGTGCTGCTTCATGAGCTTCATCTGAATAGTCACGGGTTTGTGCAGAATTGATCCCCAACTTTTTAAACAACATCACATCTTCATGTGTTTCTGGATTTGAAGTAGTTAGCAACTTACAACCATAAAAGATTGAATTCGCCCCTGCCATAAAACACATAGCTTGCATCTGTTCATTCATCGCTTCACGACCAGCAGATAAACGCACATACGATTTAGGCATCATGATCCTAGCTATGGCGATAGTACGAATAAACTCGAAATAGTCTAAGTCCTCTACATTCTCCATCGGCGTGCCTTTCACTTTTACCAACATGTTGATTGGTACACTTTCTGGATGATGTTCAAGGTTAGCCAGTTGCATTAACAGACCTGAGCGGTCATCGGCAGTTTCGCCCATACCTACGATGCCGCCAGAGCAGACATTCATACCTGCCCCTCTGACGTTCTCTAATGTGTCTAACCTGTCTTGATAGGTGCGAGTAGTAATAATATCGCCATAAAACTCTGGAGAGGTATCGAGGTTGTGATTGTAATAATCAAGACCCGCTTGTTTCAAGGACAATGCTTGGTCACGGGTTAACATACCTAAAGTCATACAGGTTTCTAAACCAAGCTTTTTCACTTCTTTTACCATCTCGGTTACATAAGGCATATCTCGCGCGCGAGGGTTACGCCATGCGGCTCCCATACAAAAACGAGTAGAGCCTGCTTGTTTAGCCTCTTTGGCGCGCAGAATCACTTTTTCTACTTCCATTAAGCGTTCTTTTTCTAAACCAGTATCATAACGAGCGCTTTGCGGACAGTATTTACAATCTTCTGGGCATGCACCGGTTTTAATCGACAACAAAGTGCTCACTTGCACTTGATTAGGATCAAAATATTGTCTGTGAATGGTTTGTGCCTGAAACATCAAGTCGTTAAATGGCAGATTAAAAAGGCTGTTCACCTGTTCAATAGTCCAGTCGTGACGAATGCTAGCTTGATTGAGTGATGAGGAAGAGCTTAAAGACGAATTGGTTAAAGACATGGGGCAACCTTTGATGTTCAGACTTTACTAAATGATTCAAGGCGCTTAGTCTATGGCTCAGAGCAGCATTGTCAACCTAATTTAAATTTAAAACTTTACAAGCGAACATATTTTGAACAATCAGAATTTACTCTTCGATCAACAACACATTTGGCACCCTTATACCTCAGCAATTGATCCTCTTCCTTGCTATGAAGTGACACGAGCAGAAGGGGTATACATCCACCTTACGTCAGGTGAAAAACTGGTGGATGGCGTGTCATCTTGGTGGACGGCTATTCACGGTTATAACCACCCTGAGCTTAATCAAGCCATAAAAAGCCAAGTAGATGACTTTGCTCATGTAATGTTTGGTGGGCTCACTCACAAACCTGCTATTGATCTATGTCGAACATTGCTGGATATCACTCCCCAGGGATTAGACCGAGTATTTCTGGCTGACTCTGGATCGGTATCAGTTGAAGTAGCCATGAAAATGGCGCTGCAGTATTGGGCGTGTCAGGGTAATAATCATAAAAATAGATTTATCACACCACGCAATGGTTATCATGGTGATACATTTGCCGCGATGTCAGTTTGCGATCCTGTTAATGGCATGCACAGTTTATTTACTGATGCCTTGAAGCAACAAATCTTTGCTCCAGCTCCTCAAACTCGCTTTGATAAACAGTGGAACGAAGATGACATCAAACCATTAGAACAACTGATTCAAGACCACCACAATGAACTAGCAGCGCTTATTATTGAGCCTATAGTACAAAATGCCGGTGGTATGCGGATTTACCACCCAGAATATTTAAAACGCTGCAGACAGCTTTGCGACGATTACAACATACTATTAATTTGCGACGAGATTGCCACGGGCTTTGGTCGTACTGGTAAATTATTCGCTTGTGAACATGCTGATATCAGCCCTGACATTATGTGCCTAGGTAAAGCGTTAACAGGTGGTTATATGACGTTGGCCGCCACTCTTTGTTCTGAAGATGTTGCACAAGGAATATGCCAAGGAGAGCCTGGTGTGTTTATGCATGGCCCTACCTTTATGGGTAATGCCCTAGCTTGCTCAGTAGCCAATGCAAGTTTAAAAATCATTCAAAAAAACGACTGGCAGGTACAAGTGTCGCGGATTGAACAACAACTGTTTGCTGAATTAACACCCTGTATTGATTTAGAAGCCGTGGCCGATGTGAGAGTGATTGGTGCTATAGGTGTTGTAGAATGTAAATCAGCCGTGAACGTAGCCGCATTACAAAAAGCCTTTGTACAACAAGGCGTTTGGATTAGGCCATTTGGTAAACTGGTTTACATCATGCCGCCCTACATTATTGATCAGCAACAGCTAACTCAATTAACCCAGGCTATTTACAACGTTCTCAAATGATTTACCTACGTCACATAAAAATGTGACATTTAGTGAAAAACTGCGGGGTCCTGTTCACTCAAGTGCTGTAACTGAGCTTGCAGCAATTGTGTCGCAGGATCTTTTGGACATTTACGGATAAAATATTGATAATCTGCAATCGCAACTTGAGTGCAATCCAATTGATGTAATAAGAATCCTCTATCTCGTCTCTCATAAGGATCGTTAGGACATAAGTTGACTAACAACTCTACTGCAATTAGTGCTTCAGAATAACACTTTTCGTTGATATACGACGCTTTCAAATTATGCAGTAATCTTACAATAGTCTCGTCACAACTAGCTTCGTCCAAGGCTTCATCAGGCATTTTTTCATCTTCTATTCCGTGTAAAATAGAAAAATAAAGTGACTCTAAATCTTGCCGACTTAATTGTTTACCATTAAGAGGATCCAAATAAATATCTGGTTCCTGACTAAAACGACACTTGATTAAAAAGTGTCCTGGGAAGTTCACGCCACTAACATCAAAGCCAAGTGCTTTACCCATAGATTGGAAAACAATAGCAAGACTGACAGGGATACCTGTACGGTAATCAAGGACATGATCGAGCAAACTAAACTGACAAGAAAAATAATTTTTTTCATCGCCACTAAAGGCTAATTCCACAAAAAAAAATTGAATAAAACGATTAAAACTCTCAGAGCTAGTATCAGCAGAGCCGATAAATGCTTTTCCTTGGTCAATCCACAAATCTACTTGGCGTTGGTAGTCATCAGGTTGACAATTATCAGGCTGAAACACGCTAGCTAACTGCAAACTGGCCATCAGATAATCTCCTTTAGAGATAGCCTGTTTTAACTCTTTCAATTGTTTTACCCCACTAAATTTACTCCTTTCTATTTATCGGTTTAAGTGGGGTAACCTTTACTGCAAAAAGCAGCTAATCTGTTAAAAATATCTAAGTCACTGTTAAATAATAATTTATACAAAACTAAGTTAGAAAAGTATGGGTTGTTTGCTCACCGCGACCATGCCTGCATAAGCGATCCAACTTAACGCTCCCACAAGACCAATACCTCGCATAAACCCGTTACGACCAAGCTTTAAGGCTAAAGTAACCATAAATATGTACATGACCAAAGCTAACAGTTTTTCTGTTACCCAGGCATCTACGAAAGGATACTGTTTGAGAAGCACGCATAATGTCACTGCGCTAGCTAACAAAAAGGTATCTACAATATGCGGAAGAATTTTTAGCCACTTTTTTTGTAACATCGGTGATTGCATTGCGTTAAGCACAAAACGCAATAGAAACAACACCACACTCAAGGCAATGGCAGTTAGATGAATATGTTTTACAGCTTCGTACATTCTAAATAAACCTTAATTTTTTTGGGGGGGATGTCGTTAACTTTGTGTAGAAAAACTTTGCATGACAGCTTCGATTTCTTCGATATTTTCTTGCAATAGATCGACTAATTTTGGATCAAACTGCTGGCCTTTCTCGGCAAGGATCACTTCCATTACTTTTTCTAGTGGCCATGCTTCTTTATAACTACGCTGCGTTCGCATCGCGTCAAAGGCATCAGCTAGGCTGGTGATCCTACAAAATATATGAATACCTTCGCCAGACTTACCTCGTGGGTAGCCTTTACCGTTCCAGTATTCGTGATGATCGCGAGCAATCAGTGCCGCTGATTTAATCAGTGGGCGATTAGAATCTTTTAGTAAACTGTAACCAATCTCTGCGTGACTTCGCGCTTTACGCATATCATCTTCATCAAGGTTACCTGGGTTCAGCATAATATTGTCTGAAACATTAATCTTGCCAATATCATGCAATGGAACAGCTAAACATAAGGTTTTTAAATCTTTTTTAGACAGACCTGCAGATCGGCCCAAAATTTCACAAATTTTAATCATTCTTTTTGTATGATTTTGACTTCCGAAACTTGTTTCCATCGCATCGGCTAAACGTTCAATAATTTCACGCTGTGTATCTTCAATATCTTTGTTAAGTAATACATTATCGAATGCTATTTGCACATTCTGAGAAAATATCTCAACTAAATTTTTATCTATATCAGTCAGTTTTCTAGGTAAGCCAGAGATATAAAGCAACGACCCCTTTTTGGTTTTACTGTCACAATATGCCACCAAATATTCGTCTTCATAAACCAAGGTTTTATTGGCATAAGCTTGCTGGCAAGAAATCAACTCTGGACCGCGAATCACTTGCTCTAATCTTTGACCTTCTGTGTCTTCATACTCGCCTTTACCTGTAAACACATAGAGCTCGGAGGAATTATATTGCTCAATGGGTTTGGGTCCAACAACGGCCGATGTCAAATATGCAGCGTCTTTTGAACCACCTAATAAAGAAGCTAACTGTTGAACAATTCCTTCAATAAAATTTTCCAAAGAATTAATACTAAAAAGGTCGGTCGAGGCAGAGATGATTTTTTCCAAACCCTGTCTATTTTCTTCAATGACGATGATATCGCGGTATGAACGAAGTGCTGCAATAACAACGGTGAAAAGTTTTTGTGAGGTCAATTCTGTCTTAGATTTATAATCATTAATATCGTAATTAATGATTACATCTCTTTCTGGTGCTTGACCTGGTTGGCCGGTTCGCAAAATAATACGAGTGAAGTGATTATCCGCATCATTTCTAATAAAGTCGGCTACCTGTAAACCCGCGTCATCAGTTTCCATGACCACATCAAGCAAAACGACTGCGATGTCATCATGATCAAGAAACATTTGTTTGGCTTCTTCACCATTAAAAGCACTGATAAAATGAAGGTCTTTATCTTGAAATACAAAGTCTCCAAGTGCTAGCTTGGTCACAGCATGCACTTCAGGTTCATCATCAACAATTAATACTTTCCATTTGCCATGCCTTTCAATTTCTTCATCGTTATCTTCGGCAAATAAAATTTCGTCTGACATAACACTTTCCTATAAAACAATAACTTGGTATTGACCTACTGCTGATATCACCCAGCAAAACGTGTGGGTTAAGTTATAACTTATTGGTGTAAACAACAACTCAACGGGAAGAAAAATCTGATATAAAACTAAAATAATGGTTAAAGACAACCTAATGCAACACGGGGCAAACCATTCAAATCAAGTTCACTACGAATTTGCCTAAAACCTTGTTCGCTTAAAATGTCTGCGACTTGGTCACTTTGCTGATAACCATGTTCAATCACTAACCAGCCGTTATCAGTCAAATAATGCTTGCTTTGAGAAACAATTGATCGAATATCATCTAGACCATCTAACCCTGAGGTTAAAGCACTGCTAGGCTCAAAACGCACATCACCTAATTGTAGATATTTGTTGTTATTCTCTATGTACGGTGGGTTAGTCACAATTAGATCAAATTGTTTATGTTCAAGGACAGAAAACCAATCACTTTGAATAAAGTTGACCCGTTCGAGTTGATGTTTGGTCGCGTTATTTTTAGCTAATGTAATCGCTTGTTCGCTTTTATCTACCCCCGTGATCAACCAATTGGGCTGTTCACTAGCTAATGACAATGCAATAGCGCCACTGCCCGTGCCTAAATCCAATACGGTTGCATGCTCAGTTAAGTTAAGGTCTAAAGCAATTTCAACTAGCAGTTCGGTTTCTGGTCGTGGGATCAAAGTAGCAGGAGAAACATTTAAACGTAATGACCAAAAATCTCGGTAGCCAACAATATGTGCAACTGGATGACCAGATGACCTTTGTTCAATGTAATCTTTAAATTTGTTCATCTGCATTTGGTCTAGCCGTTTTTCAGGCCAAGTGTGCAAATAAACCAACTCTCGCTGCAAACAATCGGCTAACAACACTTTACTGTCAATCGATGCAGAATCATGTAAGCCATCATCGCTTACACTATTGGCATTGAGTTGAGCCTTGGCCCAAGACAATGCTTGTTCAATAGTTAATAACTGATTTTCCAAGACGGTCTATTCGTCTGAAAGTGATGACAACAAATCGGCTTGATGTTCTTGTCTGATAGGCTCTAACACCGCATTCAAATCACCGGCAATCACATCGTCTAAACAATACAAAGTCAAATTAATTCGATGATCTGTGACTCGCCCTTGTGGAAAATTATAAGTACGAATACGTTCTGAACGATCCCCACTTGCCACTAAGTTTCTGCGGGTTGAGGTTTCTTCGGCTTGGCGTTTATCTTCTTCTAATTGAGTCAAACGAGACTGCAGTATTGCCATCGCTTTGGCACGATTTTTATGCTGTGAACGTTCGTCCTGACATTCAACAACTATGCCCGATGGATTGTGGGTAATACGTATCGCAGAGTCGGTTTTATTAACGTGCTGTCCACCGGCACCAGAGGCTCTAAAGGTATCAATTTTCAAATCAGCTTTATTGATTTCAATCGCTTCAGATTCTGGAATTTCAGGCATCACCACAACAGTACAAGCTGATGTATGAATACGCCCTTGTGATTCAGTATCGGGTACGCGCTGAACACGGTGTCCGCCTGACTCGAACTTCATAATACCGTAGGAGCCATCACCTAAAATATTGGCAATCACCACTTTATAACCACCATGATCACCATCATTAGCCGTAACAAGTTCTACTTTCCAGCCTTGCTTCTCAGCATAACGACTGTACATACGGAATAAGTCTCCGGCAAAGATAGCAGCCTCGTCGCCCCCTGCCCCAGCACGGATTTCCACAAAACAGTTGCTTTCGTCATTCGGATCTTTAGGTAGTAATAATACTTGTAACTCTTGGGTGAGTTCTTCGATTCTTTGTTTAGATGACTTATATTCTTCCTGTGCCATCTCTCGCATTTCAGCGTCATCTTCTTGCATCATTTCTTGTGCAGATTCGAAGTCTTGCTGAGACTGCTGAAAATCTCGAAAACACTTCACTACACCTTCTAATTGTGAGTATTCTTTGGTTAAGCCTCTGTATCTGTCTTGATCAGAAATGACTTCGGCTTCACCCAATAAGGCCTGCACCTCTTCGTAGCGCTCGTCCAAGACTTCTAGTTTTCGTTGAACCGATTGTTTCATTATTTTCCTGTACGCGGACTATGTTAGCCGCTAATTATCTGATTTTTTTAAGGCTAATGCATCTTTTAGTAATGCTAATTGCTGTGAATTTTGTTCACTGGCGGCATTTTTTAACGCTTTGGTAGGTGCATGAATAAGACTATTGGTTAATTTGTTGGCAAGTTCAATGATCACTTGCTCAGCTTCTTTGCCATCTGCTAGTTGATTTAACGCTTTACTGACTAACGTATCCCGCTGTAATTCGCTTTGATCGCGAAATCCTTTTAATACATCAATCGACGTTTGGCTTTGTTGCCAACGCATAAATTGTTGAACTTGTTGGGCTACCATTTCATCTGCAAGCTCAGCCGCATCTTGTCGATTAGCTAAGTTTTTTTCTACTATTTGCTGTAAATCATCCACTGTATATAAATAGGCATCATCCAATTCGCCTACCTCAGCTTCTACATCTCGAGGCACAGCTAAGTCCACTAAAAATATAGGTTTGTGCTTACGCTCTTTTAACGCGCTTTGTACTAAGCCTTTACCTAGAATAGGCAATTGACTGGCAGTTGAACTAATCACAATATCGGCATCTTTTAAATGCTGCGGAATCTGCGCCAAGGTCAATACTGATGCATTTAAAGGCTCTGCAATAGCTTGAGCACGAGCTAGGGTACGATTGGCGACAGTCAAAGATCTAACATTTTGTTCGTACAAATGTTTTGCCACAAGCTCAATAGTTTCACCAGCACCTATTAATAATACTCGGCTTTTTTCCAGAGACGAAAATATATGTTTAGCTAATTGAACCGATGCATAGGCTACAGACACTGCATTGGCACCAATATCGGTCTCACTACGCACTCTTTTTGCAACTGAAAAAGTATGTTGAAATAAGCGTTCAAAGCCACCTTTAATCACTCCAGAGTTTTTCGCGTCAGTGTAAGCCTGTTTAACTTGACCTAAAATTTGTGGCTCGCCTAACATAAGAGAGTCTAGACCACTGGCTACTCGCATAATGTGGTTAACCGCTTCCTGCTGGGTATAAAGGTAACTGTTGTTCTGTAATTCGTTTTGTTGAACACCATGAAAATTAGCGAGCCATGAGCCGATATTGTTTATCTGTCCATCGTCAAGCTGAGCGTAAACCTCTGTTCTATTGCATGTAGACAAAATCACTGACTCGATAGCGCCAGTTTCTTGTCGCAACGATGCCAGTGCCTGTACGATTGCATCAGGTGAAAAGGCTATTTTTTCACGCAATTCAATCGGTGCGGTTTTGTGATTAATACCAAAAGCGATTAGGGTCATGGAGTGATTAGGTAAAGTTACAACAAAGTGCTAATAAAGTGGCGGCATTGTACGCAAAAGGTAAAACTATTGAAAGCGATGTCACTTGTATGTTCCTATTGCCTCAATCGATTTTTTTCATTAACAGAGCGTTATTCAAATTGTGTTAGCTAGTTACCTGTGTATAAAACAAACTTTACCCGCCTTTATTCTTATTTTATTACTAACGAGTTGTGCGACTCCTTCTAAGCAAACTGTGAGTTTAAACTCATCTAGTCACCAATTATCATTAAAACAACAAGAGCATTGGTCAATAAAGGGTAAATTAGGCTTTAAAAGTCCTGACAAAAAACAAAGTGCCAATTTTAGGTGGCAACAAACGCAACAACAATACCAACTCAATTTAACTTCAATTATCGGCACTTCACTGCTTAAGATGCAAGGCAATGAGGAAGTGGCTACCTTAGTTGCCGATGACGAAACCTATCAAGACTCTGACCCTAGCCATTTAATTTGGCGTGTGACAGGTTGGCAAATACCCGTAGAAAAAATGCGTTTCTGGATAAAAGGACAACATCAGAACAACGATAAGGTAATAACAAGTGAACAAGGTTGGGTCAGCCAATTGCAACCTATCTGCAATAATTGCAAAAATTGGTTAATTAACTACGACAATTATAAATTAATAGATAACATTTGGTTGCCACACAAAGTGGTTCTGCGTAATAAAAGCAACAACAGTCAACTTTTAGTCCGAATTAATGCTTGGGATTTGCATGAATAAACAACCGTTAAACTGGTGGCCTAGTCCAGCCAAACTTAATTTATTTTTACACATCAATGGCAGATACCCAAATGGCTATCATCAATTACAAAGTCTTTTTCAAATCCTCGACTTTGGTGATGAACTAGCTTTTGAGGTTAATTCATCTGATAAAATCACCTTAGCGGATCCCATTGCTGGGGTAGCTGATGAAGATAATTTGATTATCAAAGCTGCAGAGTTGTTAAAAAATAGTTTGCCAGAGAATCAATCCAAAGGTCTAGGCTGCACTATACATTTGAAAAAGCGATTACCAATGGGCGGAGGTATAGGCGGTGGTTCTTCCAATGCCGCAACCACTTTGGTTGTGCTGAATCAACTTTGGGGTTGTCATCTTTCTTTGGACGAATTAACCACTCTAGGCTTAAGTTTAGGCGCTGACGTGCCTATCTTCATTCAGGGTAAAACCGCTTTTGCTGAAGGTGTGGGTGAGAAATTACAACAAGTTAATCTTCCCGAAAAATCTTATTTAGTGGTTTTCCCCGAGAGTCATGTTTCTACAGCGGATATTTTCGGCTTACCAAACTTGCCTAGAAATACTGCGAAGATTAACTTTAGCAATTATAGTTTTGAAAAGACTCACAATGATTGCCAAAAATTGGTTTGTGAACGCTATCCGAATGTTGCAAAAGCATTACACTGGTTGTTAGAATACGCGCCGTCGAGGATGACCGGTACAGGCGCATGTGTATTTGCAATATTTGAACATCATCAGGAAGCATTAGATGTTCAAGCTTTGTTGCCAGAAGGCAGTAAAAGTTTTGTTGCAAATGGGGTGAATACATCCCTTTTACATAGCCAGATCCAAGCACAAAATTACTAGTTTAATTGGGGTATAGCCAAGTGGTAAGGCAACGGGTTTTGATCCCGTCATTCGTTGGTTCGAGTCCAGCTACCCCAGCCACTTTATAAGACAGTTTGGTTTTTGTGATAGTAGGTTTTGATCCACGGTTATACCGTTGGTTCGAGTCCAGCTTCCTAGCCAATTAATAAACACTGAGGATATTACCGTGCCGGATATGAAGATTTTTTCTGGGAATGCAGTACCTGAATTGGCCCAGAAAGTAGCAGATAGACTTTATACAAAGCTAGGACATGCAAGTGTTGGACGTTTTAGTGATGGGGAAATCAGTGTAGAAATCCACGAAAATGTACGTGGCTCCGATGTATTTATTATTCAATCTACCTGTGCACCAACCAATGACAATTTAATGGAATTGATTGTGATGATCGACGCATTCCGTCGCGCATCAGCAGGCCGTATTACTGCGGTTATTCCTTATTTTGGTTATGCACGTCAGGATAGACGCGTGCGCTCAGCGCGAGTACCTATTACTGCTAAAGTAGTGGCTGACTTTTTGTCTAATGTAGGCGTCGACCGCGTGTTGACTATCGACTTACACGCAGAACAAATACAAGGCTTCTTCGATGTACCGGTAGACAACGCGTTTGGTACCCCTATTTTATTAGATGATATGCGCCGTAGAGACTTTCATAACCCTGTTGTTGTTTCACCTGATATTGGCGGTGTTGTGCGTGCCCGTGCTTTAGCCAAACTTATGAATGACACCGATTTGGCCATTATTGATAAACGTCGACCTAAGGCCAATGTTGCCCAAGTGATGCATATTATTGGTGATGTGCAAGACCGAGATTGCATCATTGTTGATGACATGATTGATACTGGTGGCACATTAGCAAAAGCGGCTGAAGCATTAAAAGCCCATGGCGCAAGAAATGTGTATGCCTATGCCACTCACGCGATATTCTCAGGTAATGCCGCACAGAATTTACGTGACTCGGTAATTGATGAAATCATTATTACCGACAGCATACCGCTTTGCCCTGAAATTGCAGCCATCCCTAAGGTCAAACAACTTACCTTATCTAATATGCTTGCTGAAGCTATTCGAAGAGTAAGTAACGAAGAGTCGATCTCTGCGATGTTTGAATATTAATAACAGCAACATTCACTAATATTTAAGCGGCTTTTATCAGCCGCTTTTTTATTGGCAAATAAACCAGCAAACTGATTGTTTCACTTTCGGTCAGGTGTTAATATTCGCCGCCCTTTTTTGGGGATGTTGTTGTTTTACTATCTATTGGTAGGGAACTGGCAGCACAAACGTAAATTTTGGTCGCAAAAATTTACACACATTTACTATTTTTATATTTTGGAGTTACCACATGTCTGATGGAATTTTCACACTAGACGCAGAAGTCCGTACTGATTTAGGGAAAGGTGCGAGCCGCCGCCTACGTCACGCTGGTAAAGTACCTGCAGTCTTATACGGAGCCGGTAAAGAAGCCGTTTCTTTGACCCTTGATCATAACAAACTTTTCCAAGCCCAAGGCTTCGAAGCTTTTTACTCTCACGTTCTGACTTTGAACATTGGTAAAAAGAAAACAGAAGTATTGGTTAAAGACATGCAACGTCATGCCTTTAGACCTATTGTTATGCACGTTGACTTCTTGCGCATTGACGCAAAAGTAGCGCTTCAAACCAACGTACCTTTACACTTCATCAATGAAGAAAAAGCTGACTCTATCAAGTTGAACGGCGGTCACGCTGAACATCACATGGTTGATGTTGAAGTAAGCTGTTTACCTGGTGACTTACCAGAATACATTGAAGTTGATTTGTTGAACGTTGCACTTGATCAAACTGTTCACTTAACTGATTTAGTATTACCTAAAGGCGTTACTTTAGTTGAACTAAACAAAGGCGCCGAAGATCACGATTTAGCTGTTGTTACAGTTAAACTATCTAAAGGTCCTAAAGCTGAAGACGAAGACGAAAGTGAAGGCGATGCTGCAGAAGAAGCACCTGCGGAATAAGTTGCTTGACTGATAAACAATTAGCGCGCATTAGCCTAATTGTGGGCCTGGGTAATCCAGGCCCTGAATATCAGCATACCCGGCATAATGCTGGTGCATGGTTCGTTGAATCACTAGCAAAAATGTACAACTGCACGTTAAAACTAGAAAACAAATTTTATGGTTACACTGGTCGTGTCACGATTGGTGGACAAGATGTTCGACTTCTTATTCCTACTACCTTTATGAACAAAAGCGGTCAAGCTGTTGCAGCGATGGCGAACTTTTACCGCGTCCCATTATCAAGTTTATTAGTAGCCTTTGATGAGTTAGATTTGCCTCCCGGTGTAGCAAAATTTAAAACTGGTGGTAGCTCAAGCCAAAATGGCATTCGGGATATTGTTAGCAGTATGGCCAACCAGAAAGATTTTTTACGCTTGCGTATTGGAATCGGCCACCCAGGTGATAAAAACCGAGTCACTGGACACGTGTTAGGCAAAGCGCCGCAAAAAGAGCAACAACAAATAGAGGATGCAATTGATGAAGCAACCCGTTGCCTTGAAATATTAATCAAAGATGATCTTAAAAAAGCCATGAATCGACTACATTCGTTCAAAGCAGAATAATAGTTCATTAAACAAATTAACCATGACGTACTCCGTCAGATTATTTATACAAAATTAAGAGGAAAACAAGATGGGTTTTAAATGCGGCATAGTCGGTTTACCAAACGTCGGCAAATCAACACTTTTTAACGCCTTAACCAAAGCCGGTATCGAAGCGGCCAACTTCCCATTTTGTACTATCGAACCAAATACGGGTGTGGTACCTGTACCTGATTTACGTTTAGATAAATTGGCGGCAATAGTTAACCCTAAACGTACTATTCCTACCACTATGGAATTTGTAGATATTGCCGGTTTAGTAGCAGGCGCGTCTAAAGGTGAAGGTTTAGGTAACAAATTTTTAGCCAACATTCGTGAAACCGATGCTATTGGCCATGTTGTGCGTTGTTTTGACAACGACAACATTGTACATGTTGCAGGAAAGGTCAGCCCTGAAGATGATATCGAAATCATCAACACAGAACTGGCCTTATCAGACTTAGAAACCACAGAAAAAGCATTACACAGAGTCGCCAAAAGAGCCAAAGGAGGCGACGCTGATGCCAAAGCAGAGCTTAAAGTATTAGAAAAAATCAAACCACATTTAGATGAAGGTGAATTGCTTCGTTCTGTAGAGCTAGATAAAGATGAATTAAAACTTATCAGCTACATGAACTTCTTAACGCTAAAACCTACCATGTATATTGCCAACGTGAATGACGATGGATTCGAAAACAATCCATACCTCGACAGAGTACGTGAAATTGCCGCTGCCGAAGGCGCAGTAGTAGTCGCAGTATGTGCTGAAATCGAATCTGAAATTGGTGAGTTGGACGAAGAAGAAAAAGCCGAGTTCATGGCCGATATGGGCTTAGAAGAACCTGGTCTAAACCGCGTTATCCGTTCTGGTTATGAGTTACTTGCGCTAAACACCTATTTTACCGCTGGCATACAAGAAGTACGAGCTTGGACCTATAAAGAAGGCTCAACCGCCCCACAAACCGCTGGCGTCATCCACACTGACTTCGAAAAAGGTTTTATCCGCGCTGAAATCATTGGATATGACCATTTTGTTGAATTTAACGGTGAACAAGGCGCTAAAGATGCTGGTAAATGGCGTCTAGAAGGCAAAGACTACATTGTTAAAGACGGTGATGTAATTCACTTTAGATTTAACGTTTAGTCTTAATACAGTTTTGATAAAGCCCGCTATAAGCGGGCTTTTTTTATAACTTTGAAATAGATATATAGGTACCCTACCCAAGAAAATAAAACAGTGACTAATAGCCAAACTGGCTTTTGAACGTTAGGTATTTTATTGGAGAACAGTGTTAACCCTGCAGGCAAAAGGAATAAAACTAAAATCAACAACATTTCTAAACCACCGCCACCATTGGATATTTCCATTATCTAAGATTCCTACTTTTACATATACGCCCCATTAAGAGGCAAAAAATAGTTGGTTACAATTAGCGACGCAGGTGCAAAACCAACTGTTTTTTGTCCTGCTTGAGTGACTGGTTATGCGGTAACTTACAATTGAAGTTTAATACAAAAAGACTTACGACTTGTACGACACTTTCTTAATCGTTGATGTAGCGATTAGCTCTATACTTTTTTTGCACTGAATTTTAACCCAATCATCGCTTACATCTAGTATTTTCCCTGTCACCTCAGAGTTCCCCCAAGCAGATAACTCTAAAGAAATTGTAGCTTCTTTACCGTTTAGATCATTTAACATATCAAACTCCTTTTTATAAAATATATAGAACGACAAATTCTTGCGGTTGGACTACCGCATAACATTTTATTAGGCGGTAGTCGGGTTAGATACAAACACTACTTTCATGCTTAACTTGACATTCCGGTTAATTTTTTACAGCATTTCATAAACTTAGCCTTTTGAAAAGGCTAATCTAGATTTGATATTTGATGATCAAACCAAGCCATGTATTTATCCAAAATTTTAAGTCTGGATAAATACACAAGGTAAATCAAAGTTTATACAAAACAGTCAGATACAAAAATAGTCCTGTAGAAGTGAGGCCTGAAGTTGCCTATTATGACCATTGAAAACACCGATTTTTCACGTTTTCCTATTATAACTGTACAAAAAACCACTAACTAAAACAGGCGAAGACTGTGTTTTATCCGTTTTGTCTTACTTTACCTTCGACTCAAAAATAGCCAATAATCTGCTGGATTTTGTAGGGTAATCGTCAGGGAAGACGATTACCCTACAAAATCCAGCATGATTGCGGTGTGAAAAAAGTAAAGTAAATGGAGGGCAATAGATGTCAGCGTATGCGCTAATTTTAGTCCTGAAAGATAAAAAACCTACAAGTCACATTTTTGGTTATAGCAAAGAATTAACTGAAGAATCCCCCAAAACTACTCACATTTACCTTCAACAAGCCCATTTCAACCATCACCTGCTTAGTATCTAACCAAACAGACAGTTTATTGTCATAAAACGGTTGACGGCAAAAACCTAGATCAGCATAATACGCGCCACTTCGGAGACGGAGTGATTTAGTGGCTACATAGCTCAGTTGGTTAGAGCACATCACTCATAATGATGGGGTCGCAGGTTCGAATCCCGCTGTAGCCACCACTTTTATCTTGTATAGGATAGAAGTATGCGGGAGTGGTGGAATTGGTAGACACGCTGGATTTAGGTTCCAGTGCTTCACGGCGTGAGAGTTCGAGTCTCTCCTT
>NZ_CAJWCF010000052.1 GCF_913020055.1 uncultured Paraglaciecola sp.
CTGGGATCATAGACCACCTCCTTATTAACTGTAATTATATACAGTATTGCAACAGTTTACAAAAACATAGCCATATTAAAAAGTTGTCTGCTATTACAATGTTTGTTCAAACGCTAATTTGTAAGCATATGCAAAGCAACCTGCGGGGGCAGGTTCGCTGAAACGTTTCATTTTTCTTCAAATTTACAGTTTTGACTGACTAAAATTACACATACCGCCATCGTAAAAAATCAGCAGCGCTTAACCCTTAATAGGATAGTCACATTAATTTTTCATTCACAGAGCTTGTGCCCGTATTAGTTGCCTTTCCGTAAAAAAATATAGCAGTCTGTATTACCGATTAAACAGTGCTCAAAAATAGCCGCTAGTAAAAAAGATTTGAAAACTGTACACTTATCAAGTTATCTACTCTTATGCCTTTCTTAAATCGAGCCAAAATGCCCAATAAGTCAAATGACGCTTGCTGTGATCACGGCGGTAAGCGCCCCGGTTGCGGTCGCAAACCGGGGGTGAAAACCCAAGCTATTCGCCTGCCTGTTTGGTTGCTTGAGCAATTGAGCGAAGCGGGGGAGCCAAGACAGCTGATTATCGACGCTTGCCTTGCACAACATGCATCTATCTGTAACAAAGGCGCGGGTAACCATGACTAAATCAAAATTTATACTGCACTATTTCCTGTTGAACAAGTTCTCTTATTTGTTTGCGATTGTGTGCATTTTTGTGGTGAATTACTTACAAGTAGAAATTCCCCGCTACATCCAGCTGGCGGTTGATTTGCTTAACGAGGCAACACTTGCGTCAAAAGAGGGGTTGCTTGAAAACGTGCAGTGGGTGATTGCTTTGTCGGTGATCATGGTGGTGATCCGTATTCTGTCGCGCATGTACTCCTTAAACCCTGGGCGTATTACCGAAGCGGCCTTGAAAAATGATGTATTTCATCGGCTTAACCGTTTGCCCTCAAGCTTTCACACACAATATGCGTCGGGCAAACTTATCTCCATTATCAATAACGACTTGAATGGCATTCGCCTGTTTTATGGGGTTGGTTTTTTACAGCTGTTTAATATTTTGTTTGCGCTGTCGCTTACCCCCATTTGGATGTGGAAAATCTCTCCCGAATTAACCCTGTATTCGGTGATCCCCATTATTATTGCTGCAATTATTTTCCGCATTGGTTTTAGAAAATTGCGCGCCTTACATACAGAGCGCTTAACCCGTTTGCAGGATTTATCCGAGCAGTTGATGAACTACTTGTCGGGCATAGACTTGATTAAAAATCAGCAGATGAGTGAGTGGGTGACCAGTGAAGTGGATGCGGTCAATCGTCGTCTGTTTGATTGCACGATGAAAATAGCCAAAATCCAAACCTTTTTTATGCCTGTGCTGGATTACGCCAACCATTTTATGAAGGTGCTGATTTTGGGCCTAGGCGGTTATTATCTGTTGCAGGCCAAGCTGACGATTGGTGAAATTACTGCCTTTTTATCTTACTCGGTACTTTTGGCACTACCGCTGATGCACTTGGGCCGCATTGTTACGGTTTATCAAATGGGCATGATCAGTATTGATAGTGTGCAGAACATTTTGAATAACGAAGTGCCAAGCACCGATCTGTTGAGAATGGACGCCAATAAAAAAGCCGCCTTGCATGGCTCGACACTAACGGTAAAAAACCTCAGTTACACTTACCCAAGCGCTAAAGGTGAAGATGCCGAGGCAGTACTTAAGGATCTGAGTTTTTCCATTGCACCGGGTGAGAAAGTAGGTGTTTTAGGCAGTATTGGTGCAGGTAAAAGTACTCTGGTGAATTGTTTGAATCATCATTTATCCCTTGAAAGCGGGCACATTTTTTGGGGGGACAAAGACATTACTCAAATGTCACGTCAGGATTGGCGTAGTTACGTACGCACCATCACCCAAGAGCCTTTTTTGTTTTCCGATACCATTGCTGAAAATGTGAAATTTGGGGCAAAACAGCACAAAGAACAGCACAACCAACTGCAAGCTACAGACAATCTCGACGTGCAGCCAGTACTCGAACTCAGCCAATTGAGCGAAGACATTCGGCGTTTTAGCGATGGCGAACAAACGCTGGTGGGTGAAAAAGGCATTATGTTGTCGGGTGGACAAAAGCAACGTCTGAGTATCGCGCGGGCGCTACTCACCCCTTGCGACCTTATTATTATGGACAATGTGTTGTCGGCGGTGGATTACGAAACCGAGCGAACCATTCTTAAAGGCGTGTTTAATCGTATTGTGGGGCAAAGTTTATTGGTGGTGTCGCATCGCGTTAGCGCGCTGGAATACATGGACAAAATACTGGTGTTGCAAAATGGTGTAATCATCGCCCGAGGCACACACGCCGAACTGCTTGAGTCGTCTGACTATTACCGCGAGACTTGGGAATTACAGCAACATGAGACGGGAGAGGTAGCATGATTAAAACGCCTGACTTCCATCACCTTAAACATTTTTATCACTTCGCTTCGAAATATAAAAAAACCGCGGTGATTGGTTTGTTGATGATGCCCATATCGGTGGCGGCTAACTTGTTGTTCCCTTGGCTGATTATTCAGGTGATTGATGAACACCTCACACCTGGTAAATACGCAGGCATGATGTTGTTGATTAGCATCATGCTGGTGGTGTTGATTGTCAATTACATTGCCGATGGTCTTTATACTTACTGCTTGCGCTTGACCGGACAAAAGGCCGTTTTTGATATACGTATGGAGTTGTTTGCGCGCATTTTGAAGTTACCCCGCACCTATTTTGATAAAACGCCCACAGGTGTCACCTTGTCGCGTTTGACCAGCGATCTTGAAGCCATAGGTGAATCGTTTGTGTTAGGTGTGTTGAGTTTACTCAAAGACTCTATCAACACAGTAGCGGTATTGATTTTTATGTTTTTCATCAACTGGCAATTGGCTTTGTTGGTGTTGCTGGTGTTTCCGCCGGTATTGATGCTGACTCAGTATGTGCGCAATAGGCTGCGTGAAATGTATGCCATTACGCGCTCGTCTTTGGCTAAGGGCACGGGCTTTCTGCAAGAGTGTTTGTTTGGGGTGAAAACCGTACAACTGTATGGCGCAGAAGAGGAAGTGGAAGCCAAATATCACGGTTACACCGAAGAGTTTTTGCGTGCGCAGTTAAAAACCAATAAATACGATGCCACTTTGTTTTCGATTATAACGGGTATCACAACCATCACCATTGGACTGATTATTTGGTATGGCTCTGGTAAGGTTTTGGCCGGTGTGGTGAGCCTTGGTGTGTTGATCGCCTTTATCAATACCTTAGAAAAAGTGTTTGTACCGCTGCGTGACTTTACCTCGCAGATCGCTGCTATTCAGCGCTCTTTTGCTGCTTTTGAGCACATAGAAGAACTTTTTGTGGAAGATCTCGAAGAAGATGGGCGCACACTTTTGCCAGCAGAAACCTTAAAAGACAAACTAGCTACTTTCGAATCTCTAGAATTCAAAAACGTGCGTTTTCGTTATGCCGGCGCAGGTCCCAATGTGTTGGATGATGTGTCGTTCACCCTAAACAAGGGTCAGCAATTGGCCTTGGTGGGCACAACCGGCTCAGGCAAGTCGACTATCATGCGCATCATGAATAAAACCTACATGGACTACGAAGGTAGTATTCTTCTAAATGGCATAGAGCTGTCGAGCATTCCCAAAGACACTGTGTTGCCGTTGTTTTCGCTGATGCAGCAAGACGTGTTTTTGTTTGAGCAGAATATCCGCTTCAATATTTCCCTTGGTGACGACAAAATCAGTGACCACGCGGTGGAAGACGCCGCACAATACGTATATGCCCATGACTATATTTTGGGGCTGCCCCGTCAGTACCAATTTGAGCTGAAAAATAACGGCAGTAATATGTCGGCGGGTCAGGCTCAGCTAATCTCCTTTGCTAGGGCTGTGGCTCAGGGCGGGCAGGTGATGATGCTAGATGAAGCCACCAGTTCGGTGGACTCGATTACCGAAAATCTGATCCAAAAAGCCATTAGCCGTTTGTTTGAAGAAAAAACCGTGATCGCTATTGCGCATCGCCTGAGTACCATTCGCCACTCGGATCAAATATTGGTGCTCAACCAAGGCAAAATTGTGGAGCAGGGCAACCACCAAGACTTGCTAGCGATGAACGGTGTTTATTCCAACTTACTCACAGATGACACCAATATTGCAGACGATGGCGACTTAATCAAGCCAGTTTTGGCCTGATGCTGACATAAACTTGGGGGGGGCCCTCAGGTTTATGTTGTAAATTGCCTCATAGTGGTCCCCTTTGTTGCCCGATTTACCCATTTATTATGGTGTTAGAGACAACCTTGAATTGGCGCCAGCTATTCATGAATTTTTGCGTACAACCTTTAGACAATCTAACCCCAAGTTAATCTTTTAGCCTCGAAAACATTTTTACAAGGAAGTTATCATGTGGCTCACATTGATAATTGTGCTGTGTTTTAGCACTTTTAGTCACGCCAGTGATTTGCTGATTAATTGCGAACGATTTTAAAATTGCACCTATTTATGAGAGCAAGGTCGCTATAAATCAAAACTCAAACCCTCTTGAGCAATATGGTAGCCCTTGGACTGCACCAGCTTTGCTTCTGGACTGTTTTTATTCAGCAATGGGTTAGTGTGATTCATATGAATAAACCAAATTTTATTCCGCTGTTGTATGGGCAAAGCATCAAAAATTTGCATGCTTTCTGATACAAAGGGATGGGGGATTTTTGACATGTCGCGGCCGGGTAACTCACCGTCGGCATAAAATGCCGCGTCTAAAAACGCATAGTCGACGGTTTTCACCAAATCAGCAATGTTGGTTTTCCAAGATTGCCATTTGTTGATATCAGGAATAAAAATTGCGGTTTTATGCTGCCCTTGAATGCGATAACCCACAGTTTCAGAATATTCATCTCGATGGGGCACGGTAAAAGGGGTGACAGACACCTGCGTTAGGGATACGGGGTGCTTGTCTGCTAAAGGTTTTAACTGAATGTTGTTATAGCGACTAAGTTGATCCCATGGGCCATTATTTTCTAAAAACTGTTTCATACGGGGCATTGCATACACAGGTACATTGTTAGCGCCCATCGCTTCATGCCCTAAGTACATTAACCCAGCATAGTGTCCAATATGTGCATGTGTGAGGAATATACCTGCCAATTGATAGTCTAGGTCGGGGCTATGGTAGATAACTGATACAGTTGTTGGGGAAGGTTAGGGCTAGCTTCAAATAAATATTTGGTTTTTTCTTTTTGGTCAATTAGTGCAATAGACACCGCACCTCGTTGTAAGCGCTTATCTTGCCAAGCCGGTAAACAGTGCTGTTGATAACAGCCAATTTGCGGAAAACCGGCATCTTGCACTACGCCTAAAATATACAAACTTTGTTCAGCTTGTTTGGCCGGCACATGACCAGTAAATAGCAAAGCAAAACAACATAACCATTTAGCAAACCACTTACCTAACATAATTCATTTCCTGATTTTGAATTTTCAAAGCTTGTTGATCCTAACATGCTAGTAAATTAATCAGTCATAATATCCAGGAGTCTGAATTGCAAAAATTACACCTGAGAATGTTGCCTAATTAAGTTGTGATAAACATGATGTAACCTATCCAATTCCTCGCGTCTAATCGCAGGGTTATTGACTAAGGTTTGAATGCTTTGATCAAGTTGATAGAGGGTGTCGCGCATGGCGCTATCCGACACTAAACTTTGGATCCAAGTGATGGCGGCTAACCTTTCACCTTCGGTCACTGGAGTGACTCTATGCAAACTACTGGAGGGGTACAATACTGCATCACCTGCGGCTAATTTGACTTTTTGTTCACCGAATTCGGTACTGATGATTAACTCGCCACCTTGGTATTCGTCGGGCTCTGACAAAAAGGTGGTCATGGATATGTCTGAGCGCAAAACTTCGTGGCTATTGGGCATTCGCATGATAGCCGCATCTACATGGTAACCGTAGGTTTCGCCCTGTGAGTATCGATTAAAACACGGTGGGAAAATCCGATTAGGTAAGGCTGCTGACACCACTTGAGGTGAATTACCTAACTTACTCAACAGTAAGTTAGATAATGTTTGTATGTCACTGTGGTTAGCATCTGCTTGGGCATTTTGTTTGACATCAGCTGCCATACCCATGGCGGTGCCTTTACCATCTATCCATGGTGCTTGATAAAGTTTGTGACGAAATTGTACAACTTCGTCTTTTGTTAATAACTGCTCAATCAAGACCATAAATAGATTTCCTACTGGTTAACTAAAATTAAAACTCATACGTGACTGTGGCGCGCGCACTGCGGCCATCGCCTAGGTACATAAATGCACCTGATCTATAAGCTGCGGTCCAATATTCGGTATCGGTGACATTGCCTATATTTAGTCTAAATGTCATGGCTTCAGAGGCATGATAGTTAGCAAATAAGTTCACTACATTGTAGCTGGGTATCACAATACTGTATTGAGAGTTAGTTGCGTCGTAACCGGCGGCAGAATCGGGTTGACCACCGTACATTTCACCTTGGTAAGTGAAATCACCACCAAACGCAAAGCTGTCATTTGGTTGATAACGAAGTTGCACATAGGCACTTTCTTCAGCGAAGTTACTTAGGTTTAAACCAATATTGCCTTGGTTAATTGAGGCTAATACATCTGATTCCATTTTGGCGGCACTGACTTGAATGCTTAACTTATCAGTCAGATTACCGTTCATGGCAAACTCAACACCTTTGACTCGGTTTTTACCGGTGTTTAATGTGCCTAATGTAGAATAATCATCTGTGCCTACACTTTCCATTACGTTAAATTTTGTCATTTGAAATAAGGCGGCGACAAACAGTTTTTCATCTAGTAACGAAAATTTCGCGCCTAATTCGATGTTCTCCACTGTTTCAGGATCGGCTGCCGATGCTTGATCGGTATCACCACACAAACCACCGTAACCACAGTTTGCACCTAAGTCTGATTCGCCGCCATTAATGTTTGTGGCCGTGGCATAACTTACATAGATATTGGCATCGTCATTTATGCTATACACCACACCTAGATGACCATTGTGGAAGTCGTCTTTGTAGGCGTAATCCAACTCTGTACCGCGGCTTACCGCATCGTTGCTGTAATCAATGGTATCTTGTCTTAGGCCAAAGAATACCTGCCATTGTTCATTAATGGTGGCGGTATCCATTATATAAGCTGCGACAGTTTGAGCAGAAAATAATGAGTCGGCGTTACCTCTTTCGAAGGTTCTACCCATGATATTTTGTGGTTGGGCATACACATCGCCATTACCGTCTAATAAACAATAACCGGCAGAAACCCCGCGACGACCTGAGGTTGAACAGTTGGTTGCTGCAGTATTGTCGTCGAAACTAAACACTCCGTTTTCAACTTCTTCATCAGACACTTCTAAACCAAACAATATTTTATGTTCAACACTGCCAGTGGATACATCCCAAAAAAGGTTAAATTGGGTGGCGAAATATTCTACTTCTTGCCATCCCTGATGGGTACTTAGTCTGATAGTCGCGGCGCCAGGCGCTGTTAAATCTTCATCAGCACGCACTGCGCCATTGGCACCTGTGGTGAGATAGGCATTGGATGTTTGGCCGTAACGGGTGGCATTATAAAACTTTAATGAGTCGTTAATGTCGTATTCAGTACGTACGGTAAAGGCAAATACCTCTGAATCTAAAAAGTCGCTGCTTTGCGCGTAAACCGGTATATCAGCCACAGGTGTGCGCAGATTGCGGTCAAAATAGCTGCCCAAATCAGGTGTATCATCAGCTTTGAGGTAATAAAAATCGCTATACACCCGCAAATCTTCGGTGTTGTCGTACAACCCAGATAGCAGCAAACCATCACGGCTACGGCTAATACCTTCGCGGCCTGATGCATCTTCTTCGGTGCTCAGTAAATTTATTCTAGTCGCAAAGTTAGTCGAGACGGGCGTGTTGTAATCAAGCTCAAGTCTGTAGTGATCATCTGTGCCTATGCCTGCGTCTATACGACCAAACTGATAAGCGGTTGATGCTTTTTTGGTAATGCTATTCACTGCACCACCAGATGAACCACGACCAGCAAAGGTAGAGCTAGGCCCTTTAGTAATTTCAATTTGTTCTGATGCAAAACTTTCGCGAGTGGTCATTCCCGGGTCGCGTAATCCGTCGACAAACACATCTGAACGAGCTTCGTGGCCACGTATAATATATCTGTCACCGAAGGCATTTCCGTTTTCTCCAGTTCCTAAAGTAACCCCAGCTTGAGATGCCAATATTTCTTTTAAGTCAGTACGACCCGCTTCGTTGATTTGGTCTTTGGTTAATACCGTAATTGTTTGCGGCGTATCAACCAAGTCAGCAACTCGGCGTAAATCGCCCGAGGTTTTCACATTGTAAATCGAGTTACGTACACCGTGAATACGGATTAATTCCATTTCTTGTTGTTGTGCACAATCTAATCGTTTGCTTCACATTGCTGGTTGGCCTCATTGGCTAATACCGGACTTAGATTTAATGCAAGTGTGGTCAGAGCGCCTGATCCAAAAGTAGATATTGATTGATTTGATTTAGACATTTTAGCTGTGTGTTCCCATGTGATTTTCGAGGGAACAGATAATAAAAGCATAAAAGTATTTTGTAAAGCCAAATAATAACTATTATCATTTGCGTTTGGATTGCCTGGGTTTGTAGTGAAAAAATGCTTTATACATCAACAAGGTAAATGAAATTATAAACAATAATTAATTGAACTATTGGTTTGTACTTCTGTTTATTGCTTTAAAAATAATCTAATGATATCGTTTTCATATGAAAATATTATATCTCCTACCATTAGTTTTATTGGCAGCATGCTCCTCGGAAGTGCCTGAGAAGTCATTGTCAGAATCGAAACCTACTACCGTTGTTGGCGAACTCGTGCCCACGACAAGTCGATATTTCAATTTTGTGCCTACTCCTTCTATTTTGATTTTCTCAGAGACGCGAGATTGGCGACATGAAGAAGGGATTGCGGGTGCAAACCTGGCCATTATGAAGGCCGCAAAAGAAATGGGACATGGTTATTACACAACTGAACACAGTGGAATATTTAACGAAAAGGACTTAGCCCGTTTTGACGTTGTTGTGTTTAATAACATGACAGGCGACGCGCTAACGCCAGAAGAAGAAACGGCGTTTGCTAAGTGGCAGTCTAAAGGTAATGGTACCGTTTTATTACATGGTGCTGGTGATGACTCCCATCAAGATTGGGATTTTTATCACAATGAAGTATTAGGCGCGACCTTTGTTAGTCATCCAATGGACCCGCAATTTCAAGAAGCACGGGTTGAAGTGTTAGCCCCCAAACATCCAGTTATGCAAGGCCTTCCAAGTGAGTTTATGGCGACAGACGAATGGTATACATTTGAAGCTGTGCCAAGTGATGACTTTATTGTTTTAGCAGGCTTGGATGAAAGTACTTATAGCCCAGTGAATAACGCTTATGGCGATCGTTCCGATTTACGTATGGGGCCAAAAACCTCAGATCACCCTATCATTTGGGCGCGTTGTTTAGGCGATAATCAGGCCCGCACAGTCTTTACGGCTATGGGTCATCGATATGAAACTTTTGAGACCACTGAAGCATTGCTTATTTTGAAAAATATGCTGAATTGGGCGGCTAAGAAAACTGATCCTGAATCTAGTGGTTGTGCTAAATAGCCACTCATTGCTGATTTTTAATATCAGTAAAAAATAAAGTAAAGTTTGCTATGGGTGGGACTCAGTCTAATCCTTAGCAAACTTTTTCTCCAACGCCCCTGTTTAGATACATCAATACGTTTACTTATCTTGAATTCAGTCATTTTTGATGGCTTTTGCGTGTCTTCGTAATAGACTCGTGACGTTTTGCATATCTCAATTTAAATAGGATGAAGCGAGTTTGAAAAAATTAATCTTTAGTTTAGTCGGTATTTTGGTGCTTTTACTGGTCATTTTTATTTTCCTGCCAGCGCCTATTTCACCGGTGGCTTATTCACCGTCCCAAGCGCAACCACTTACTGATGTGCTGGCAAGCAACAGCCTTTTACAGAAGGCGGAACTGTTGGCCGTCGGAAAAATCAATGGCCCTGAAGAAGTGGCAATTGACAGTCAAAATCGCGTTTATGGTGGCACCCAAGATGGTGACATTGTGCGGATAATGGCAGATGGTCGGTTAGAGGTTTTTGCGCAAACCCATGGGCGACCTTTGGGAATGTTGTTTGATAAAAATCAGAACCTCATTGTGTGTGATGCGTATAAAGGATTACTGTCGATTAATCCTGTTGGTGAGATTACAGTGCTGGTTAATACAGCGAATGATATTCCTCTGAAGTTTACCGATGCCTTGGATATTTCCAGCGATGGCATCGTTTATTTTACCGATGCGAGCAGCAAATATGAGCAAACTGAATACCTTTACGACCTCTTAGAAGCAAAACCTCATGGCAGGTTTCTTAGTTACAACCTCAACACTGGTGAGACAAAACTGCTAGTGGATAACCTGTACTTTGCCAATGGTGTGGCGTTATCTCAAGACGAAGACTTTGTTTTAGTGAATGAGACATACCGCTACCGGATCCTCCGATACTGGTTGAAGGGCCCCAAAGCCGGTACTCATGATATTTTTATTGATAATCTACCCGGGTTTCCCGATAACATTACCAGCAATGGTAAAGGTAAGTTTTGGTTGGCTCTGTTTACGGTTCGCAATGATGATATAGACAGTCTGCATGTTTCGCCTTTTCTAAAAAAACAAATGTCCAAGTTACCCAAGTCTATGTGGCCTAAACCAAAACCTTACGGCTTAGTTTTGGCTCTAAACGAACAAGGCGTAATTACCCAAAGTTTACATGAACCCACAGGTCAGCATCTAAAGGAAATTACCTCTGCCCGTGAACATCAGGGTTATCTGTATTTAGGTAGTTTGCATAATGATCGGATCGGAAAGTATAAATTGCCTTAAGCGGCGTCCTAGTTACCCTTGTCTTTTGACCATTGTTTGGGGTCGAGTAAATAACACTGTTTAAATTGTTCATATAGTTCAGGGTGGTGATGCTCTAGCTGGTGGGGTTTCTCAAAAAATGTTTCAGTCACTACAGCAAAAAACTCAGCGGGGGAGGTGGCACCATAACTGTCAATCACATCATCCACGCCATTAGCCCACTTTTGTTGTTGCACATTAAACTCGGCATTTAAAACTTGTGACCATTGTTGATATTGCTGTGCTGTAGGTAACAAGGGCAGACCATCCATTGCTGCATTTTCTTCATCTAATTTGTGGGCAAACTCATGCATCACCACATTGTGTCCATCGCGACTATCTCTTGCACCTTGCAGCACGTGATTCCATGCCAGTATGACTGGACCTCGGTGCCATGACTCTCCTGCTCTGGTGCTTGTACCGGTAATATGCAACATGCCTTCTGTTCGCGTACTGCTGGCCACGTAGGTCTCGGGGTAAACCAATATACTGCGAAAACCGGGATAATAATTACCAGGCCGATTGAGTATTAATAAACACGCTTGAGCGGCTATTAACACTCTTATTTGGTCTTTTATTTCGAGGCCATTGCGCCCAACAATGTCTTTTTCAGCTAAAAATACTTGAATATGACCGGCTAACTTATTCTGTAACTCATCGGGTAAACGCGCATATAACGGGAATTGGCTTTGCAATATATGCAAGTATTCGGGCGGGAGTGGTTGTGCGCTTAATTGTATACGTTTTAATTCACGTTGTTTTATCTTGCGTTTATCCAAGTAAAACCACGCCAGCATAACCAAAATGGGTAAGCTTAGTAAAAAATAAATGAGACTTTGGCGCATAGCTTTTCTGTGAATTAGGTAAGGTCAAACCCTAGCTTAGCAATATTGGCCACTGCCAAGTAATAAAAAGTTTCATCAATCAATTAGTAAACGTGCTGAATTCACCAGTAGTATTAGACCCACTATTAGCAACAAGCTAAACACCACTTTTAGAAACAATTGCTCGTTAATTTTATGATGCAGAATATTACCCAACCAAGCACCTACAAACACACAAGGTGCCAAAATTAGTATATTCAAGCTTTGACCCACCAGTTTGCCTTGCCATAAAAACCAGCATGTCAGGGCTAGATTCAGGGTTGCCCACAGTGTTAATAAAGTCGCGCGAAATGCCTGTTTATTAATTTGGCTACGGGCCAGTGCATACACCAGTAATGGCCCGCCAGAAGCAAATAACCCATGCACTATACCAGCGGTACTAATGGTTAGGTTACGACCGGCCGTGCTTTGAGGTGCGCTATTCGACGAGAATAAAGAGCGTAACGAAACCCAGATAATTAATACGGCAAAAATTAACTTGGCCCATAGTTCATTAATTAACGGCGAGAATAAAACACCGGCTAATAATCCCAGCAACATTAAAGGTAGTATGCGTTTAAGCAACAGCTGGGTTTCGATATGGCGCCGATTCATCCATGCCATAGGGATAGTCATCATAATATTCAGAACCACCAATAATGGCACTAATGTTTTGATATCAAACACCAAAGCACCGAAGGTGAGGGCTAATACAATGCTGCCAAACCCGGTCATGGCTTGAATCGCAAATGCACCCAACACACACAGCGCTAGAAATAACAGACTCATGAATGACTCTCTAATTCTGTGGCAAATTTGCGGCGCATTAAACGCATAAATAAACTCGGCCATAACCGATATAACAAGCTAAACACTAAAGTAAGAGGCTCTGGAAACAGGCGTTGTTTGTTATTGCGGATTGCTTTAACAATTTTTTTGACCATCCAATTGGCACTATGAATATGACCCACGGTAGATCTTGGGTGTGTTGCTTGGTTTCCATCTCCACCTAGTGCATTTTGATTGATTGGTGTATCGATAAAACTGGGGTAGACCATCAGTACAGTTAAACCGCTGTCGAGTAATTCGCCGCGTAGAGTTTCAAAATACTGATGTAATGCTGATTTGGCAGCACAATATCCCGCTCGGCCAAGCACGGGCATCCAGCCAGCCATGGAACTGATATTCACAATTTTGCTTTTGCATTCTAGCAGTCGTGGCAGAAGCCCCTGGGTCAATCGCACCGGAGCATGAAAATCTACTGCCATTACTTGTTCAATTACCTTGGCCTGAGTGTGCCTGACCTGCGAACGGTGAGTAATACCGGCATTATTGATCAGCAGCGCGATATTCGGATTATGTTGGCTGATTTGCGCAACAAGTTCGTCTACTGACTGCATATTGGATAAATCACAGGTAAACAGTTTACAGTCAGTAAATTGTTGGTTTAAGGCGTTCAGTTTGTCGGCCTGCACATCAACTAGATAAAGCTGGTATTCAGCTGCCAGTTGATTAGCCATTTCTAAACCTAAACCCGACGCCGCACCGGTTATTATGGCAACGGGTTTATTCATTGATCAGCCCTTGTGATTTTACAAAAAATTCGAACACTTGTTTGGAGGTTTTGCTAGGCACAAATCCGAATTGCTCTTTTAATGCTTTGTTACTCAAAACCGGACGATAACGCAGAAAGTCCAGTTGCTCTGGCCCGTAAGAACTGATCCCCAGCTTGTTACCTATCCACAATAGTGATTGCAGTAATCCAGCGGGCAAGGTCAGTAAAGGTTTGTTCATTACGGCGGCAATGTCTTGAATTGACAGTGCACCATCTCCGGCAAGGTTATAGATGCCCACTTTGCTGTGTTGCACGCCTTGCAGAATAATCTCGGCTACGTCTTCATCCAAAATAAATACAAAAGGTGAGCGACTACCCCTGATGGCCAATATTCGTTTTTTACGGAACAGATTGGTGATCAGGTTGTTGGTATTTGCCCCTAATACTGTGCCCGGGCGGAGTATTAATTGCTGCAAGTCAGGATTATTGGTGCGGCAATCAGCCAACATGTTTTCGATAAGACGTTTGTGATGGCTGTAGGCAAAGTGTGGATTACCGCGTAGTGCATCGGTTTCACTTAGCCAGTCTGGGTTGTCGGCATGATAACCGTACGCAGCGCCACTGCTGGTAACGGTAAGGTGATTAACATTTGCTTTGACACACGCTCCCAACACATTAAGCGTGCCATTTACATCGATGTCATAATCTCGCCGTGGGTCATCGGAAGGTTGTAAAATACTGGCTAAATGTACTACGTGAGTGAATTTCTGTTGCTGCATAAATTCGGATAATGCCGGATCGCGAATATCCATTTTGTGATAATCATAGTTTTCAGAAGTGGCATCGACTATGTCTATGCCTGTCACGTGTGAATGGGGTACCAGTGCTTTGACCAATTTCTGGCCGATGTAGCCTTGCGACCCCGTAATTAATACCTTCATTGCTGACTTTCCTGTGAATCTGTTTTATCGCGCCAATGCCACAACCAAGTTAAACTTAGTCCGCTGATCAAATGCCAAATCCCCCAAGCTGCAGCAATAATGGCCATACCGCTAAATTCACTGAAGAAAGTGAAAATAATACCAGTCCTAATCCAGAATTTTGGATCCCAGTTTCAAATGTTATTGCTCTGCGGTCGGCTCTGCTGAGTTGCATTAAATACGCCAAACCGTAACCCAGTGACAATGCAAAACCATTGTGCAGTAGTACTAATAACAAAAACCAATCCGCGGCATCAGCAAAGGTTTGCCAGTTTTTAATCAGTGCCAACAACACAAAAGAGAATAAGGTGGTGAGAGAAATAATTCTAAATACACCCTGACTTTTAAGCGCAAAGTTGGAAGCAAGTTTAGCGGTTAACATACCAAGCAGTAAAGGTAATGCCAGTACTAGTATTACAAGAATTAAAATATTTTCAAAGGGCACGTTAATACTGGTTAACAACTCTTTAGTGGCGGGATTGAGGCTGGCATATAACATAAAATTAAACGGGGTGAGTAATGCCGCAGCAAGGCTAGCAATGCCTGTCATACTAACGGATAGAGCCACATTCCCCTTACTTAAGTAGGTCATAATATTGGAAAAACTGCCGCCTGGACAAGCACCGATTAGGATCACACCTAAGGCAACTTCAGCAGGCATTGGCACCAGCATGGTTAACAACCAACTGGCAGCTGGTAACAATACAAATTGCGCCAGCATGGCTACCAATGGTGCTTTAGGTTGACGTAATACCTGACGAAAATCAGCAGCGCGTAAGCTCAGCGCAATACCAAACATCATTAATGCGAGTATTAGATTCAGCAGCAACAAACCGGTAGATGACACAGATTAGCCTTGTTTTAATTGGTTAAGTTCAGCATGGATAGCCCGCAGGTAATCCGCTTTGTGCACATAGTACGACATTCGTTCCACTTTTAGGTATTGCATGCCCCCATCGATACGTTTGTTGGCATTTTGCTGAATGCGCTGTTCAAATGCTGAGGCTTTGGCTGAAGATTGTTGTTTGGCTTTAAGGTAGGCGGCAACCAGTTGCGCCTGATCGTTACGACCTTGCCAGCCTAAACCTGATGCTTCGACCATACCCATCACAAACAAGTTGTGATGTTTTGGGGTGAATATATTCAGATAAAGATGCGGCGCAAAACCTTGCCAATTCAAATGTGCTTGATCGATAAATGGGTAATCTAGTTTATAACCGGTCGCTTCAAGAATCAGATCATAATCGGCTTGTTCAGCGTTTATAAATTTAACGCCTGATGCGGTAAGGCTTTCAATCGCAGGGCGAACTTTAATATCACCATGGCCAATATGGTGTAAAAACATAGAGTTCACAACAGGGTGTGACTCATACATTTTGTAATCTGGATCGGGCAATCCAAATGCGCTGGGTTTACCGGAAATTAATCTAACCAGTAGCCCATCGACAAATTGTTTGATTTTATTCGGTAGGCGAATTTTTCCGCCCAGGGTATCCACCGCTTTGCCAGCCACAAATTTTGGCAAAAAGTAATAACCTCTTCTGACTACCATGTCTACGGATTTTGCACGATGTACGGCGTCGACTGCGATATCACAACCACTGTTTCCACACCCAACAATCAATACTCGCTTATCAGCAAATATGGCCGGATCTTGATACAAACTACTGTGTAAACGCTCGCCGCTAAATTCACCTTCAAATTCAGCATGTTTGGGATGGTGTAAGGTGCCATTTGCCAGCAGTACACCGGACGCTTGTAGGATTTCTGTTTGGCCATTGTGACTTATGGTCACTTGCCAACCGTCAGCGCTGGGTTCTAGTCGCTCTACCTTAGTGTTAAAACGGTAATGTCGGTACAGATCAAAATGCTCAGCATAGTCACAAAAATATTGGCGCAATTGATCATGACGAGGATAAGTCGCCACCTCATCGCCCATTGGAAAGTCGCTGAATTCAGTCATGCTTTTTGACGAAATCAGATGCGCCGTTTGGTACATGGTACTGGTAGTGCTTTCTATATCCCACAACCCGCCCACGTTTGAGTGTATCTCTACACCAATTACCGGCAACCCCTGCTCAAGTAGACGGCGCATTGTACATAACCCCATTGGGCCGGCCCCGATTACAACATATGGCAACATTTGTGTATCCCCTAAAAATGATCAGGTAAAGGTTACCTGAATAAATTCCCTTTGACGCTGGTCAGTTGGGACTAAAACTGGTTAATATGGGACATTACATTGGTTTATTTATTGAGTTAACGTGCTTGAGTCCACTGTCACCACAGGTTTTACCCGCGCTATTGTGTCGATGTTGCCAATGGTTGGCATTAAAATTTCAGATGATCTTGAACTGGCTATCGCTGGGATACCGGCTGGGGAAAGATTGCCTATGTCGTTACAGGATCAACTCTGGCAACAGGTAGAGCAACAATCTGACAACCCAGCAATTGGATTGCAAATTGGTAATTTGTTGCAACCTTCACATTTTGATGTGATGTTTTTTTTGGTATTGAGCAGTCCAGATTTAGCCTCGGCTGCCCAAGCTTTGGCGACCTATTCGGATATCATTGGTGAGGGTGGTTCGTTTGTCATCAAACGTTCTGCAAGGGGTTGGCGTTTGCTCTATCAACCCACCTTTTTGGCTGCCCAAAAAATCCGCATCGAGGCTATTTTGGTTTGTGTTGTAAACGGTGTGAAATGGCTGATGGGTGAGTCTTTAGTGCCTTTGTCATTGTCTTTTTCACATCCCCAATTAGCCGAGTTATCCGAATATCAGCAATTATTTGGTCAATGTAATGTGTATTTTAAGCAACAAGATAGTTACATTGAATTTAGCAATGAAGATTGGCAGCGCAAACTGAATGCAGCCAACCCACAAATACAACAGCAAATGCAAACGCTGGCGCAACATCAATTAAGCAATCTACGACAGGGAGCGATTAGTCGTCAAATCAGAACCTTGTTATTACAACAGCCGAAATTACAACGGGCTCAAGTAGCGGCAAAATTGTCGATCAGTGCAAGACATTTAAATCGTAAATTGGCCGAAGAAGGGTTAAGTTTTAAAGATTTGTCGGAGCAAGCCAAAAAACGCTGTGCTATCGAACTAGTGCAACAAAAAAAACTAACCCAGGCAGGACTGGCCGAACATCTTGGGTATGCCGATGAAAATGCGTTTGCCAAAGCCTTTCGACGCTGGACTGGAATGGGAATTCGGGAATTTAGACGTCAGTAATTAGGCACATTTTTAGCTATTCAGAACATAGTCTAGAGAGTGCCGCTTTACTCAATTTCCAATAGTCTGACATCAAATACCATTAGCGCATTGGGGCCAATTTTATTGCCTACTCCACGTTTCCCCCAAGCAAGATCTGGTGGGATCACAAATTCAAAACGACTGCCTAATGCCATCAACTGTAAACCCTCTTGTAACCCTGGGATTGCTTCTTTAAGGCTAAAGCGATCGGTAAATCCGCTTTTATAGGTATCGGCAATTACACTGCCATCAAAATTTAAGATACGTTGGTTTACCACCACTTCATTTTGCATAGTGGGAGCAGGGCCTTGGGTTTCTTCCAAAATACGATACATAAGCCCCGAATGCAGTTGTACAACGTCGGGTTTGTTTGTGTATTTTGCAATAAAGGCTTCGCTACCCTTACGGTTCTGACCTTTTGAGCCTTTGTTAAGCGCCCGCTGATTTTTTGCCATTCAAAAACCTAATTATTCCACACTTCGAATATTATTCTAGATATAAAGATAAAACATTCGCTGCTTTGATGCATGGTGTATTCGCAACTAAGAAGAAATTAATTTCATCTTAGTTGCCTTTAAAAAATCTAAAGTAAGTTCAGCGCTAAGTTTGCTTTTATTCGCATTATCACTTCTTCGCTATTCGATTGTCACTATAATAGAGTGCATCAATATTCACTATCGGCAGTTACTTCACTATGAACCAAGACAATCATTCAACTCATGAAAAAGGGTTACTTTTTAATACTAAAGGCAAAGTATCTGTTTGGGCATCGCAACATCCTTACGCTGATATCCCAGATGAATATTTTGAAGAAACGTTTTTCAAAAAAGGCACTCGGGCAAAAAATACTTGGTCAGAGAATTATAAAATTCGCTATTTTACTCCTGAGATGATGGAAACTAATGGTGCCCATACTGGCACTATTGATATACATGAAGCGGCTGGTGGTTGTTCTTGTTCAAGTTCTTTTATTGTTAACTTAATGAGTAAAGCTAAGAAAAATAAGATGCAGCAAATCACTTGGATCATTTTGCTTTTCGAACAGGAATACAGCATTAAAGCCAGTGGTGTATCTGCGGATGAATACACCACCTTTTTGGGAGCATTTAATTATGATGCCTCCAGCGAAAGCCTCCTGGGTGAAGAAGAGCAAGATGAGGAAGAATATGAAGAGAGTTCAGAGCATGACTCAGAGCAAGATTCAGATTAAATAGTAGTTAGTAAATTCACCTGCGGAATACGTCATGATATTTCGCTATTCCGTCCTTTGACGGCAATATTTGCAACAGTGATTAAGGTTAAAATGTCATATTTTTGCGACGTCAGGAGCTAAAGTTGTTGTTTTTCAATTCATTTTAATCAAAAGTCCAGAATGATTAGACCTAGTTCCACTTGACAGGAAAGTCAGACGTTTTAGGATACCCAGACTAAGTTGATAATGGGTATTGCTAGAAAAAGTATTCAATATGCAACAATTGGTAGTGTTTTAGTCGTGAATGCCCTTTATTTATTCGATGGATATCGGTTTTTACCCAGCAATAGGTAGTTAGAAATTTGAAGACAGTTCACACATTTCCCCCTTGGTTGATTGTTATCGCAGGTACGATATTAGCGACCATCATCAATTTAAATCCATTACCTTTTGTCACTGGCGCTCAATTTATTTTCGGTAACATCATAGCTGTTGCCCTAACGATACTTTTTGGCTGGAGAGCGGGTTTATCCTGTTCTCTTATTGCAAGCTCAGTAACCTATTTTAGCTGGGGTCATGGCCTTATATTTTTGCCCTTTTCACTAGAAATATTAGCGGTACACTTCGCTATTTCTAAACAAAAAAACCCACTATTGGTAGGTGTACTTTATTGGTTTGCTATAGGTTGGATAATAGTAGGGTTAGAATATTATTTTTTTGCAGACTTTCTAGACAGTACCAAAATTGCAATCACCATTAAATTTGTCATTAATGGTGTACTAAATGTCATGCTTGGATATGTGCTGGCTTACTTTTTATTGAAAATTACAAAAAGTGATTGGCGTGAAAGATTAAAGTTTAGTCAATTTGTAACTTTAGCAGTTGTCTACTCGTTAACCTTAGCCGTATTTGCCAACAGCTATTTTTGGCTTACTAATATGCAAAAAGACAAGTTATCAGAGCTCAACAAACAATTGGCTATGGAGTCTCAATATATTGCTCAAAAGGTAGATGCCTATTTAAACGAGCACCTCAATACATTAGATCTTATTGCCTTTATGGATCAAACCCAAATTGAAGAGAAAGATTGGCCAGCGATTCTAGACAATATTGTTAGGCGCTATCCAAACATATTGACTATGTTCGTTACTGATGAATATGGCAAATTTGTCGCCACTCATCCAGCTTCAAGACTAGAAGATATAAGGCAAAACAACGCTTTTAATGACGTTTCGATGCGCCCCTATTTTAAGGTGCCAAAATCCACGCTTGAACCGTATATTTCTGATGTTTTCCAGGGCAGGGGGTTTGGTAATGACATTATAGTGGCCGTTTCTGCTCCTTTATTGATTGATGGAAAGTTTACAGGAATCGTTGAGGCTTCACTTAATTTAGCTAAGTTTAGTACTCTAGATCGTAAGGAATTACATGCAACAGAGAGCATTATCATACTGGATAATAATAATCGCGTAATTTATCGGTCTGAAGGTTTAGCCTATAATTCGTTAGAAAATTTGCAGGGGAAAACCATATTAGCTCACGCACAACATCCTAAAGATTACTATTTCATTAACCATACAGGTGACTACTATTTAGGTATTTCTCAGGAAATAGGTAATTTAGGTTGGACCTCCATAGTATTGCTTCCCAGAGACGTATACGAATCTCAAATATCCATTTATGTCGCCTGGTCACTGTCTATATTGGCCATTTTTCTTTTAGTTGGCGCTTTGTTTGCTGCAAAACTTGCAAACAAGGTCACTCGTCCTTTAACTGAATTAAATCAAAAATTATTAACTATTAGTCGCACGGGGGACTTTGATTCCCTCAATCTGGCTTTAAAACCCACCTTATTTGTTGAATTAAATACAATGTCTTCGGTTATTCAAGGATTTTCCCGACGATTAAGAAAATCGATAAGTTCACTCAACAGTGTCAATTTTGAACTTGAAAGCGTTAACAGTAACTTGGCCAACCTAGTTGAAGAAAAAACTAGGGAACTGAAACTAGCAGTGATTTCTGCTAACCAAGCCAACAATGCAAAATCAGAATTTTTGGCCACAATGAGCCACGAAATCAGAACACCAATGAATGGTGTGCTTGGCATGATTGAATTATTACAGACCAGTGATCTGGATAATGAACAGAAACACAAATTAGGTATAGCCGCTTCTAGCGCAAAATCGTTACTCTCTTTGATCAACGATATTTTAGATTTTTCTAAAATTGATGCTGGGAAAGTGGAGTTTGAAAATCAGGATTTTAGTTTAATTAATTTGCTCAGTGACATCATCGAAGTCCATTCGATGATGATAAAGAGTAATGATGTCATTCTGCTTATGGATACAAGTTTAATTGAGCAGGATTCGCTTGCAGGAGATCCCACTCGATTACGTCAAGTATTAACAAATTTATTGAGTAATGCTCTCAAATTCACAGAAAAGGGACACATTTTACTCTCAGTGCAGAGTCGAATTGTTGATGAACAAGTTCAAGTGTCTCTTAACGTAGAAGATCAAGGGATTGGTATTGCATCCGACAAGTTAGACTCATTATTTAATCCATTTACACAGGCTGATGCTTCAACCACAAGAGAATACGGCGGCACTGGTCTGGGCCTTACCATTTCTAAAAAGCTATGTGAATTGATGGGCGGTGATATCAGTGTACAAAGTCAACTTGGCAGTGGTAGCACTTTTACTGCTGAAGTTACCCTCAAACCGGGTGAAAAGACTTCCAATCAGCCGGACTTGAGTAAGCTTTTTAATTATATATTAGTTGTTGGCAATGATAGGCAAAGTGAGTTGCTCATTTCACAACTAAAACAGTGGAATGGTCAGGTAGTTAGTGTTGAAGATATTGCCGAACTAGAGGTTAAATATGCTCGAATTAGTGGGTTTGGACAAAAGATATCTCCAAATCTCATTTTTGTAGCAGAAGACATAATAAACGATAATCTGAAGAATAGTTGCAGGTTGGTCATCGCTCAAGATGACAAGGTTATTTATGTTCACAAACAACAAATAAAAGCGCTTGATAGTGAAATGAAAAACATTGTTTCTGGTATTTGCACAACTCCCTTAACACCAAATAAATTATGCAATGTCTTTAAGACGATTACTCAAAACACAACGGAACATGTTCAGGATAAGTCTTTTGTTGAACCACAAAATATAGCAAACACATCGAACAGAGATTGCGTGTTACTGGTTGAAGATAATTTGATCAATCAACAAGTGGCTCAACATATGTTGGAAGATCTGCAGGTTGATGTCATTATCGCTCATAATGGACAAGAAGCAATCCAGCAATTATTGGATAACAACGGATTTTCCTGTGTGTTTATGGATTGCCAAATGCCAATAATGGACGGTTACACAGCCACTAAAAAAATTCGCTTAGGTGAGGCCGGTGAGCACAATAAAGATATCCAAATCATCGCATTAACGGCTAATGCGATGGGCGGTGATCAAAAATTATGTTTCGACGCGGGCATGAACAACTATATTACCAAACCTATGACAATTGACATGTTACGCAATGCTTTGGAAGACCTTCAAAAGACTTGATAGTGGTAATGTCAAGTCACTGCTGATGATTGGTCGCCAGTAGTTTGCCAATTATAGTTGGGCGTGAACACCGATAGAAAAAAGTACTGTCAATAAGTCGGAATAGAAAGTGTTCTATTTTGGATTACTTAAGCTTTACTCTTTATTTACAGTCATTGATTTTTAGTTCCTATTCGATAAGTGTTACTTTCTTAAACAAGTTTGGCAATTGTCAGGATTAACTCAAATTAAGATTAATTTTGATTCTAATTTTAGCAACCTAACTATTTAAACATTCGAAGAGGAAAATATGGCGTCACCTAAATTTCATAATAGTATTCGTAAGTACCACCGTTGGCTGGGATTTTTTTTAGCGGGTATTATGGCCATTTATGCAACTAGTGGGATATTGTTAATTTTTAGATCAACTGACTTTCTCAAGTTTCCACAAACCGAAGTACGCCAGTTAGAGCCGGGTTTGCAGATAGGGTCACTGGGTGAGAACTTACGTCTTAAGAATTTCAAAATTGAGTCTGAATCCAACGGAGTGATTATTTTTAACTTAGGTCAATATGATAAAAATACCGGTGAGGCAGTTATCAATCAACTTAACTACCCTAAACCTCTGGCTAAATTGGTCAAGTTGCATAAAGCCACAACTAATAGCCCGCTGTTTTTTCTTAACATAAGTTTTGGTCTTGCATTATTATTCTTCGTTATATCGGCATTTTTGATGTTTATGCCGAAATTACCTTTCTTCAAAAATGGCGTGAAAATATCTCTAGCTGGCGCTCTATTTGCGCTGTTGGTTGTAATTTTTGCATCATAAACCGCTCATAAATGAATAGCTGAGCCAATTTCAGCTATTCATCATTTATCTATATCAACTTTTTTTCTATTCAACCGGCACGAGTTGCAGCGTACTTTTTGTATTGGCCGCAACATCCGCCTCGCTAAAATCCTGTTTATAGAACTTACCATTGATATATGACTGGGCTTGGTCTTGGTAATGTTTATCAAATAACACCCCACTTTGTCCTACAGGGTTGATACCTAAAGATTGGCTGGCATCGGCTAAGTCAACTAATCTGCGAGTTGAAGGGCCATATACCACTGGCCAAGGTGCTGGCCCCATTTTGTGCGATAGGTTGTTAGGGGTTTCGTGTCCACCAGGGGCGGCAAACTGGCCGACGTTGAATAATGTATCGAGTGGTGTCTGTTGGCCAAGAGGGTGACCATGGGTCAGGGTATGAGCGTTACCCCACTGCCAGTTGTCGGTGTTAGTACCTAATGTGTTGCCTAGGTGTTCTAAACTTGCATTCCAAGCGGCTATCACTGTTGTGGCACGATCTTCGGTAACTGATGTGTCTCGATTATCCCACCATGGTGAATCAGACTCTGTGGCCAAACGCGGCAAAGCAAAGTCAATGGCCCGAGTGTTGATTAGTGTTTTAAAAAAGCTCTCGCCCATCTCGTCACGCATCGCTTCATACGCCAGCTGGTAAACAAACTGGTTAAAAATGGTAGGGGCGATGTCGTTAATATTATGCTCCCCATTCCAGTCGGTGATTAGCTGCACTAACTCTTGTTCATTTGCGCTGACGGTAGCTTGTAAAATAGGTAACAAAGGTTTGAGCAAGCGCTGAGAATAACCGTTGCCGGTGTCGAGCTGCAGTGCTTGGCTATTTTGTATGTTCCACTTCACTTTATTGTTGGTCAAATGTTGATCAATCTGTATGCCTCGAGCGGGTAAGTTGTAATACCCAGGGACTTCAATATTACTGTCAGGAAGGGGCTGATAATTGGCTGAAACGATATAACCACGATCCGGATTTTCTTCCTGAGGGTTAGCAGTAAAAGGTACAAAACCAAGCTTATCTGCTTCAGAACTACTGCCGTCAAGGATGAATGTGGGATTGACCCCGCTAGGACGCAAAGGCAGTTTAGCCGCTGCCCACCAACCAATATCACCACTGGCATTAGCCCAAACTATATTAAGCCCCGGTGCATGAATTTTTTCACTGGCTGCTCGCGCTTTTGCCAAGGTATCCGCGCGGTTTAATTGATAAAAAGCGTCAAGAATAGGGTTTTCAGTTTCAAGAAAAGCCCACCACATGGCGATGGGGGTTTTACCGGCATGTTTGCCAAGGGCATCGTTGATAATTGGCCCATGAGGAGAACGACGAAGAGTGAGTGTGACGGGGTCACCACCTTTGACGTCAATTGTCTCACTACGACTTTGCAAATCAACCCATTGGTTCTGATACCAAACTTGATTCGGGTTATTTGGATTGAGCTTTTCAGCGATCAGATCAATATCATCATTTTGGAACATGGTAATGCTCCAAGCAAAGTCTAGATTGTGGCCTAGGCTGGCTGCTGGATTGAGCGCTTGATGATGACCATATAATTCAAATCCTGGATAAGACAAATGTGCTTCGTACCAGACTGACGGAACTGCAAATCCTATATGCGGGTCTCCAGCTAGTAGAGGTTTACCACTTGATGTGCGGCTGCCAGATACTGCCCAAGCGTTACTGCCTTCAAACAGAGCTAATCCGTTATCTGCAAGTGCTTGTTGGCTGATATGAGCAAGCTGATTAAGGTCACTCCAATCATTAACTGTCAGAGTGGAAGGCACAACACCCTCCGGATGCCAATCGAGATCAAACACTTTAAGGTAGTTGGCGCCAAGTTGGTCGCGTACATAAGTTAACACCGGTTCAGTGCGAAACGCTGCGGCAAAACTGTAAGCCATATAACCCGCCACACTGAAAGTGTCCTCGGCGGTAAAGGGACGTTTTGTAATGCCTAGGATGTCAAACTCCAGTGGAGCTGGTTGTGTGTCTTGATATTGATTAACACCATCTAAGTAGGCAGTTAATGCTTTATAGGCCGGCGTGTTTTTATCCATCTTCGCAGCGTAGGTGTCAGTGTGAGCGCGAATGCCTAAGGTGCGAAATAAGCGGTCGGTGTCGAGTAGATTTGGCCCTAGTATGGCGGCTAATTCGCCTCGTGCTAAACGGCGTACCATTTCCATCTGAAACAGGCGATCCTGAGCATGCACATAACCGAGGGCGCGGTACATGTCGGCCTCGTTTTGCGCCTGAATATGAGGTACACCGCGTTCATCAAAACGTACGTTAACGGGTGCTTGAAGATTAGTAATACTTACTTCACCACTGCGTTGTGGCTGTTTGTTATAGATATATAAGGCAAAGGCGAGACCGATAAAGGCCAGAATAAGAATGATGATTTTTAACAGGCGTTTCATTGTACCGTTCCGTTTTTAGTAGGCATTCAAGATAACTGCAACATTACAACTACTGGTAATGCTGAGCTATCTAGGCTAAATAGTTGAGACCGAAGTGAATTTATCTGGCCAATATAACCAGGTATTCCGCCATCCAGTTTACTTGCTCTCATCTTAAGGCTTTTTCTAATCTAATTCAGATTTATATAGTTTTAACTTTGTAATGGCCGGTTTAGCTGCTTTTCGCATGCGATTTAGTACTGCTAGTTTTTTGAATTCATAAAATTTAACAGCGGAAACCATTTTCATAAAGCCATCTAATCTATTGTTTTGTAGCCACTTTTTAAGTCCAGGTTCTTTAGACCAAAAGAATTGATTCATCATATTTTTATAGGTCAATTCAACCCAATCGAAATCATGGTTAGGTAAGGGTACAACGCGGCACAGGTTATTTTTCTTTTCAATGTCTTGATAGGCCAATTCGATATGCGCAATAAACGATGCGCTAAATACCGGCTGATAGGAGCGCACTGTTTGTAGGGTAATGGTGTCGTTGGCAAACACCTGACTGATCTCAAGATTGGTAATGGCGCTGGCGGTGCAATCTACAACAGTTTGTCCTATAGGTAATGCCACTTCACTTTGTTCAAACTGCATTTTATCTTTATGCAAAGACACAACTCGTCCTTGGCGGATCACGTTTTTTATCTGCTGAATTTGTGCTAACTCTTTCTGACTAATAGTCGCACCGTGAAACATCTTGGGTAACACTTGTGTATCCAAACGCAAAAACACACCAGCTTTTTCTAGGCGTAAGAACATATCTGGCATTGAAGTCGATTCAGCAATGGCTTCCATTTGTAATGCTTGTGCACCTATAGTGTCAAAGAAGAATTCAGAAGATGGCTGAGTATTTTTGCGATCAATAAACCAAGCATCTCTGGGCATAACCCACATGATGTTATCTGCTGGTACACCTTGCTCTAATAACCATAAACATGAGTCTATAGCGGTTTTTCCGCCCCCGATAATGGTCACACCTTGAATAGGTGAAGATAAGTAGGGGAGGTCGTTGGGCGGTATGAAATTTACATCATGGTCAATATGAAATGCAGGCGTATGAGTCGCGGGAATGCTTGTTTTGTAATAGGTAGAGTCAACCAATTTTTGAAAGGTAACATTAAATTTTTTACCGGTAACCAGTGATTTTATTAGCCCGTTTCCTAAGTATTCACATCTTGGAAAATAGTGAACACGGCCACTAGGCAAAAATACTTCATGCATTAAATCATCATAATAGGCATTGACCTGTGCGCCTGATGCCAGTTCATTTAGACCTTTGTTTAAGCCAACTTTATCAATCACTCCACGGCTAAGTTCTTTGGAACTGACGCCATAAAAAGAAGACGGTTGATGTAATGTCACAAATGAATAAGCATGATTCCAATGACCACCGGGTTTATGTTCTTTATCAACTAAAATTATTGATACTGCTGACTCGGCTAATAATGTATCGGCAAATGCCATACCACTTGCCCCAGCACCCACAATAAGATAATCAGCTTGAATAGTTTTGGTCATATAGACTTCTATGAATTACATTCCTAAGTGTGGCTAATGTAATTGGATTATCCATAATGCACAATCTTACTGTTGTATTTTCATGATGATGAGAAAAGTGAAGATTAAATAGTCTGCGGCTAATGAATCATTCTCAATACAGCCATGGCTAGTTCTTTTTTACACTTTCAATTACTATTCGAGTTACTTGCTTGTTTTAAAATGATATATCGATGTTATGAATATGAAAGTATTTGCAGTAGCTGTGTTTTTATTGTTTTCGCAAATTGCCTATGCCTCCAAGGTTATTTTAATTGTACCGGATAATCAGGGGCAGTCATTTTGGAATATGGTTCGTCAAGTCAGCATAGCTTCAGCCGACAGCTTAGGGCTCCAACTTGAAGTGGTTTACGGTGGTGATAATCGTTTTACCACTCTAGATGTCATCGAAAAAATAGTTGCTCGTCCGGAAAAACCAGACTACCTCATTTTTCGGCCATTTCATGGTAATGCCGCCAGTATTTTCCAGAAAATTGAGGATAAAGGTATCGCCTTTGTCACTTTAGAACAGGCATTTTCTGGTGCCGAAGCTATTGAGTTGCAATTGCCTAAACAAAAGTACAAATACTGGCTTGGTGAAGTGGCTTATGATAACGCTAACGGAGGCACGTTACTGCTCAATGCTTTACTTAATGAGCAACGTATTCGGCAACCGGATGTAAAACCTTCAGTAACTGGAATCGGTGGAGATTTTGATAATCTATCCATCAATAGAGAGCGAGCCCTGAGAAACCTTGAGGGTCGTTTAGATTTCAGATTGAATCAAGTGTTCCCTACCTACTGGGAGCCTAAAAATGTAGCGGCAAATTTTGACATGATGCTGAATAGGTACCCAAAAACTAATATTTTTTGGTGTGCCGGTGATCAGCTGGCGTTAAAGACGTTAGAGTACTACCAGCTAAAGTTTAAAAAGCCAATTGTTTTGGGAGGTTTTGATTGGATGCCAGAGGCATTGTTGAAAATACAACGAGGAGAATACACTGCTTCTGTAGGCGGGCATTTCTTAATGGGAGCTATTGCTTTGACAAAAATTTTTGATTATGACCACGGTATTGATAGTTTTTCAGGTCAGCCAAAATTTTATGATTTTGAAGTCATTACAAAAGACAATGTGGATAGCTATTTGAGCTTTATGCAGCAAAAAAAGTGGCAAAAAGTTGATTTCAACAACTTCTCGGCTGTAAAAATGGGCGAAGCTTCCTTAGCATTAACCATGCGAAATATTATTCAGTCATTGGCTCAAAAATAATGTATGTGGGTATAATTTTTTGCTTACTAAATAAAGGCTGGATAGCAACATCTTGGCCTAGCTTATTCAAGCTCAAGCTAGGCCAAGTAATTGCACGTTAGACATAGAATAGTTAACGATTAAGACGTTATTTGGTAGGTAATGTCCAATCAGGCCTCGCAAAATGGCAAGTATAACCATCGGGACGGTCTTCTAAATAATCTTGGTGTTCAGGCTCTGCTTCCCAAAAATCGCTCGCCGGCTCTAGTTCGGTAACCACTTTACCAGGCCACAATCCAGATGCATCTACGTCAGTAATAGTTTTTAGTGCTACTGCTTTTTGTTCATCAGATACAAAATAAATAGCTGAGCGGTACGAAGCTCCGGTGTCATTGCCTTGTCTATTCTCAGTGCTAGGATCATGAATTTGAAAGAAAAATTCTAAAATTTGGCGATAACTGATCACCTCATTATCGAACATTATTTCAATACCTTCCGCATGGTTACCATGATTGCGATAAGTCGCATTTGGTACTTCACCGCCTGTGTAACCCACTCGAGTGGCTGTCACACCAGGCCGTTTACGAATAAGATCCTGCATACCCCAAAAACAACCACCGGCTAATACTGCACGTTCAATTGTCATGATTAAAACTCCTCTACTTGATCTAAATAAGCTTCATACCCTTTACTACTCATTTCTTCTTTAGGAATAAAACGCAGTGAAGCTGAATTAATACAATAACGCAGACCACCTTGGTCTTTGGGCCCATCAGGAAACACATGCCCAAGGTGACTATCACCATGGGAGGAACGTACCTCAGTACGAGTCATACCGTGAGAGTTATCGGTAATTTCATTTACATTGACGGCGTCTATAGCCTTAGTAAAACTTGGCCATCCACATCCTGAGTCAAATTTGGCCGATGAGGCAAATAAAGGTTCACCAGACACAACATCCACATATATGCCAGGTGAAGTATTATTTAATAATTCACCTGTGCCGGGGTGCTCTGTTCCGTTTTCTTGGGTCACGCGGTATTGCTCTGGTGTTAAAGCAGAAATTGCATCCTGTGATTTTTGATATGTATTCATTATTTCCTCTTTGCCATAAACGACAGAAACTCTGTGAAGTGTAACAGACCTACTCTTCGAGTATTTTATTGCGATTGTGGGATAAAGATCACTATTTTTAGAAGTTTAGATCATTCGGGGATAAATATTTCTCATCCGTGGTGTTAACAGTGCATTCAACCTTTGTCTGTTAGGTTATCTAAAAATTGTTAATGGTTGTGGAGTTTAATTTGTCGATGTATTGTTAATAATAACAATATGTTACCTTTAAATTTAGCGCTTTCTATTATGCTTAATTGGATCTTGTATTAAATGACCAAGCAAACACCCATATTTGCTAGCAGTGCAATTTACCTAAAATTCGAAAAAATCTACTTCTCGATTGCTGCGTTTTCACTGCTGTTAGTTCTGTGGCAATACTGGGGAATGAATCAGTTGCTCGAGGTTTACCCGAGCAAAGCAAAGGTGACTGTAAGTGGTGATTTTTTAAATGGAGGCCGCTCAAAAAGTACTTTGAATATTGCTGATGATGGCGCACTGCTGAACTGTGATATTAGGCCTTCCTCAACATTTGCTTATTGTTCGTTGGACATATCTATTGGTGATGGCATCAATAATGGTGTAGACGTCAGTCAATTTGATCACCTAAATCTTTGGTTAGAACATGCTACTAATAGGCAAGATACAGTTCTAATATATTTAGTAAATAGGGAGATTATTTCTGATAATTTGGATCCAAGTTCTCGCAATGCTAGCAATAAAAGTAATTTTCAAACTATATTACCCTCAGCAGGTAGTCACTATTACTCGTTGCCATTAGACCAATTTACCGTACCTTCATGGTGGATTTTACTGCATAAAGCGACGGGAAAGTCTGCCAAAGCAAAACTCGACAATGTAATTGGTTTGAATATTGCCACTGGTGACAGTCTTAATTTACGCAGTGTAGATATCAAGTTAAAAAGAGCGACCCTTTCTGGAAAGTGGATATCGGCGAATATTTTATATTTGATATTGGTGATTATCTGGGCAATAGCGATAACACTTCACGCCATTATTAGAGTTTATCAGTTAGCTAATCAGCTTAAGTTAAAAAGAAGTCAGAATGCCTCACTTGAGGAGTTAAATAATTTTCTGAGTATTCAGAAAGATGAATTTGAAGTATTAGCCAAAACCGATTCATTAACAGGGGTGTTTAATCGAGCTGGCACCAGAGATTTATTTGAACATATGCAGAACCAACAGGGCCAAACATATTCGTTAATCATGTTTGATATTGATCACTTTAAGCTGGTTAATGACACTCATGGTCATCAATTAGGTGATGAGGTACTCAAGGATTTATGCAAATTAGTCGCTTCACTGATTAGGGATACAGATCATTTTGCCCGCTGGGGCGGAGAAGAATTTATCGTTATATGCAGAGATGCTGATTCTAAAGACGCGCTTATTATGGCAAATCACCTGCGTGAAAATATTGCAGCAGCGACCTTTACAAACGGTGTGTCAGTAACTTGTAGTTTTGGTTTGTCTGAGTATAAGAAAAAAGGTAAAAATACGATTAAAAGAATGTTTAAGAGCGCTGATGCTGCTTTATATAAAGCCAAAAAAGGGGGGCGTAATCGCGTGGAATATTAAGTATTCAACGCTCCTTTTTCTCATTAACTGCTAACCTCGCTAACGTTTGAATTACACTATCAATATCAGAAACACATTCAGTGCAACTCAATACAATAGTTTAAAACTACCTTGATTGAGCGCACTGAAACGTTTTGCTATAAAAAACAAATATTAAAGGTTTATAACTTGCCTGCCTGTATTTGCTTATGAGCATAATCTACCGCACGAGCAGTGAGCGCCATATAAGTAATACTAGGGTTTTGTGTACCTGAGCTGGTCATGCAAGCGCCATCCGTTACAAAAACGTTTGGCACATCATGCATTTGATTCCATTTGTTTAAAACGCTGGTTTTTGGATCTCGGCCCATACGTGCGGTGCCCATTTCATGAATACAGGCTCCAGGGGCTGTGAGATTGTTATGACTTTCGATATTAGTACAACCAGCTGCTTCAAGCATTTCAACTGCACTTTTTACCCCATCTTCACGCAACGCCATTTCATTTTCACGTAATTTGGCGTCAAAAGTGATGATTGGCATACCATGTTGATCCCGTTCATCAAAATTAAGATACATGCGGTTATCGTGGTGGGGCAACATCTCACCAAAACAAGTCATTCGGACATGGTAGCCACCTGGCTTAAATATCTCGCCCTTAAGGTCGGCTCCTATTTTTCCGTCAGGTGTATTTTTACTGCGCATCGCCTCGCCTTGATAACCAAAGCCACGTTTGTAATCAGTACGTTTGCTTTGTTCATCAATATTAGTAAAGCGCGGAATATAAAAACCAACAGGTTTGCGCCCTTGGTAATAATCATCTTCATGACCCGGAAGCTGACCATGAGCACCCATACCATAATGGTGATCCATAATATTGTGCCCAAGTTCACCACTAGTATTGCCTAGGCCATTGGGGAAAGTTTCAGAACGGCTGTTAAGTAAAATAGCTGTGGTACCCACGGTACTGGCATTACAGAATATTATCCGAGCTGAATAATCAATCACATCGCCAGTATTAGCATCTTTTACTCTGACTCCACTGGCTTTTCCTGATGCCTCATCGTATAAAATTTCCATTACGATACTGTCTGGTCGAAGGGTCATATTTCCGGTTTCGGTTGCAACCGGTAAAGTAGCTGATTGGCTACTAAAATAGGCCCCGAACGGGCAGCCTCGCCAGCAACGAGAGCGGTTTTGGCACTGTCCACGTGCGCCTTTATGTACTTCAGGGTTATATTCACTTAAATTGGCAACACGACCTGGAGTCACTACGCGGTCGGGGTATTTTTCTGCTACCGCTTCACGCATTTTTTGTTCCGCACAATTAAGCGGGAAAGGTTTTAAAAATACGCCATCGGGTACTTGTTTTAAACCTTCAGCTTGTCCAGCCACACCGACAAATGTTTCAACATAATCATACCAAGGCTCTATGTCGGCGTAACGAATTGGCCAATCGACTGCCACACCTTCTTTGCTGTTGGCGGTAAAATCGATGTCACTCCAACGGTAACAATGACGCCCCCACATTAACGAACGACCACCTACATGATGACCTCTGATCCAGTCAAAACGTTCATCTTCTTTGTAGGGATACTCATCATCTTTATTTATAAAGGGTTTGTTGTCTTCATTAACCCACCAGGCTAATCGACTTTGTTTTGGGTAATGCTTACTAATCTCTTGTTTTGACACTTTACCTTGATTCGGTAAATCCCAAGTATCCAAATGGGCAGTGGGATAATCACCATGTTGCACCATAGGTCCTCGTTCAAGTACCAATGTTTTGTAACCCTTAGTGCAAAGTTCCATTGCAGCATAACCGCCACTGATGCCTGAACCAATTACGATCGCATCAAATTCATTGTTTTTATTCATAGTTATATCGCCCATGCTTTACCTCCTAAGTCTTCAAGAGACACGCAGGGTTTGTATTCTCCAGGGATCGGTAAATAGTTAAGGTGATTTTCTGCTATTTCTTCAGTGCTCAGGTAAAACGCAACTGTTTGTTGTTTAAGGTCGATATAGGCCCAATAAGCTTCGTTACGCTGATTTTCAGTAAGGGCTTCTAAAGATAACAATAAGGTTTCTTGTTCTTTTCTATCCAGAGAATCAAAATTTTTCGAGTTTAAAAAAGACTTAAGTTGGTGAAAATGAGCGGTAAACTTTTGCTGATAGTCTGATTTATAAACCTGGTCGAACATATTATCTAAGATGTAATTCACCTTAACCTCAGAGGCCGAGGGGCTGTCTGTTTTTGGCAAAATGACATCCATAATCTGAGTGATTAAGGTAAAATCTTCGGAGTTGAAAAATACTAATGATGAGTGTGCCGCTGGCGTTTCTTTTACCTGTTGGCTACACCCAGATAGCATAATACCGGTTAGAGGTGCACAAATTGCCGTACCGGTGAGCATGGCTGTGTACTTTAAAATTTCCCGTCTATTCATTAGTTGCCTCTCAATAATTTCTTATCCCATTCGCACGATAAAGTGCTTACGGATTTTTTGGCTTTAACTTAACCCTATTGTTTTTACTTTGACTTTTTATATGGCTATGTTTGTATTAACTGTTGTTGAACACTAAACATACTGTTTTTATTGAACTTTTCATCATTGTCCAAATA
>NZ_CAJWCF010000053.1 GCF_913020055.1 uncultured Paraglaciecola sp.
CACTTCCGTGCTATCACAGGTACTGGCTTTAAAACTTTGGCCGAAGGTCAAAAAGTTGAGTTCACTGTAACTCAAGGCCAAAAAGGTCCTCAAGCTGAGAACATCGTAGTACTTTAATTATCAAATAATTAGAATTCTACAAAAAAAAGCAAACCTTAGGGTTTGCTTTTTTTATGTCTGGGATTTGATGAAATGTTAGAAAGTAGCTAGTTAGGTTCCGTTTACATTATTATTTGAGCTGAATAAATCGAACGGATTCGAACACACATTAAGTTGTTTGGTAGTCTGCAGACCGATTAGTTTTAGACACAAAGTGGACACTTGAGCAGCGCTACTATTTTCAAATGTTTTACCCTCTTGATTCCGCTATCGAGGCTTATTATTGAATAGAGCTGGTACATCGATTATCCTTTGTGTAATTATTATACCTTCTAGGAATCTTTGATGCGCTTTGTTGCTTTTTTTACTGCTTTGTTCATGTTGTTCAATGTTAGTGGATCTACAGTGGTAGATCGCGTTGAAAACTTCCGATTACTTGATCAAGAACATTCAGCCCATGAACTTTACTATCACAAGAATGCAAAGGCGGTAGTGCTCATGGTGACGATGAATGGTTGTCCTATAGTACGTAACCTGTTGCCAGACCTGCGAGAAATTCGTGCACAATTCGGTGATAACGTTGAATTCAAACTAATCAATTCAAGCCTGCAAGATACGTATAAGAGTATTCGTCAGGAAGTGGACGAATTTGCTTTTGATTTCCCTGTTTTGGTTGATGACACACAGTTGATTGGAGAGGTATTGGAGCTGGACAGAAGCGGCGAAGTACTGGTAATTGATACCAGTAACTGGAATGTAGTTTACCGTGGACCTGTGAATGATCGCGTGGGTTATGAAACACAACGCAACGATGCTAAAGAGCACTATCTTGCTGACGCGCTTACGGCCGTTATCGCTGGGCAACCAATTGCTGTGCCAAAGCGCCAGACGTTTGGCTGTCTTATCAATTTCCCTGAACGTCAACAAAAGGCGGCACACGCACAAATTAGTTATAAAAATACTATTGCGCCCATCCTGAAAGAACGTTGTGTTTCCTGTCATCTTCCAAACGGTATTGGTCCTTGGGCGATGACTAGTTATGAAATGATTAAAGGCTTTTCGCCGATGATCCGTGAAGTGCTCCGCACACGGCGAATGCCCCCTTGGGAAGTAGATACAAGTTTGGCAGAAATTCACAATGCGCGAGGGCTAACGCTGGAGGAGCGTAAAAAGCTTGTGCATTGGATTGAAGCCGGTTCGCCACGAGGTGAAGGGGAAGACCCACTGTTGGCTGTGAAGCCCCTTGAAAAAAGCTGGTCGCTAGGTGAGCCTGATTTAGTTGTTGAGGGACCTGCGTTTACAGTTCCCGCGACTGGCATTATCGAGTATCAATATCCGGCAATTGCCAACCCTTTGGATCGTGATGTATGGGTGCGGGCTGTCAGCATTCAGCCGGGTGAAACGAAGGCGGTTCACCATGTACTCATTGGCACCAGCGAGCAAGATATACCAAGAGGTGAACGGCGTTTGGATGCCGTGTTTAAAAACTACTTGATGGGCTATGCGCCAGGCGCTGAGTCGTATGTCTATCCGAAAGATACAGGAGTGTTGGTCAAAGCAGGAGGACAAATTCACCTACAAATACATTACACGGCATTCGGACGTGAGGCGACGGACGTCTCAAAAGTTGCTTTGTACTTTCATAATGAGCCACCAACCTACAACCTTAGGCAGCAAGTGGTGATTGGTTTAGATTTGCAGATCCCGCCGGGAGAAGCACGTCACGAGGAGCGTGCATACTTCGAGTTTGAGCAACCGGCTATTATTTATAGCTTGTTCCCCCACGCTCATTATCGTGGAGTAGAAACACGGTTTGACGTTCACTTACCAGATGGCAAGATTGAGCCGTTATTGCATGTGCCGCGTTATGATTTCAACTGGCAGCATTCTTACGCACTAGCGGAGCCGGTGAAAGTACCTGCAGGTGCCCGATTAGTGCATCGTACTGTGTATGACAATAGTACGGAAAATCCAGCTAACCCGGACGCTACGCGCAATGTGTCGTGGGGTCTACAGTCTGAGAATGAGATGCTTTATGGCGGATTCTTTTTTCGCTGGGAGAACGGCACGTCAGAAAAACCTGTACACGATGAACTGAATTTCCAGATTGCGCAGTTTTATGGTGCATTTGATGATGATTTCAGTGGTGGGTTGGAGCTTAATGAAATGCCTGGATGGATACGCAACGCTTTTGAAACTGGCCAATTAAGGCAATTTGATGCAAATAAAGACAATGTCTTGAGCCAATCTGAATATCGAGCCTTTGCTGAATATAGAGCTCAAGAAGCGAGGCGTTAAGCCACTGAGGAACACCTGGGCTTGTCCCTTGTTGATTGAAAACACAGGTGTGCCTCAATATTAATGACACTTATTTTATTGATTTTTTGATACTCATTTTTATGCTGACTGGTATTACTATTCAGTCAACTCACCGCGCAAGTTGGTAATGAGTTGGCGTTTAATATGATTTGTTGGCATGCCTTTACTGAGTAAATAATGTAATTTGGCCAAAGCCGCTTCTGGGGTCATATCTTGGCCTGACACTACGCCTACTTCTCGCAACACGTGACCGTTTGCATAACCACTCATATTCACTTTACCGCGCATACATTGGGTACAATTTAAAACGATAATACCTTGTTGGTCTGCAATGGATAATTGTTTCAATAGACTAGCGTTCTGTGGCGCGTTGCCCACTCCAAAACTAAGTAGAATTAACGCTTTAACCGGTTGTTGTAAGGTGTTTTTAATCACGTCAGTGCTGATGCCTGGGTACAAGGTTACTATGCCTATTGGTTGTGATTCAATTTGACTTACATGCAGGTTTTTACTGCTGTCTATGCCCAATAGGTCTTTGTTAACTTCAATGTTAATCCCAGCAGTCAGTAACGCAGGAAAATTCGGCGAACCAAATGCGTTAAATCCATCCGCATCAAGTTTACGGCTGCGGTTACCTCTAAATAGTTGGTTATTGAAAAACAGTGTGACTTCAGCGATAGGGTAGTTAGCAGCAATATATAAGGCATTGAGTAGATTCACCTGACCATCAGAGCGCAATTGGGCTAGGGGGATTTGCGAACCTGTGACAATGACCGGTTTGCCTAAGTCTTCAAGCATAAACGACAACGCAGAGGCGGTATACGCCATTGTATCTGTGCCATGTAGAATAATAAAACCATCATATTGCTGATAGTTTTGTTGGATATCATTGGCGATTTGTTGCCAATCAGAGGGATCCATATCAGACGAGTCAATCAAATTGTCGTATTCGTGGATGGTGAAATTGGGCATTTCGCTACGATGAAACTCGGGCATATTGGCCAAAGTTTCAGATAGAAACCCCGCTGCTGGTATAAAACCTTGCGATGAGGGGCGCATGCCAATGGTGCCGCCAGTGTATGCTACATAGATGTGTTTTTTCATTTTGATATTTTATTATTATTTTTAGTTACTGTAACGCTTGTTCTCGAATTTGACCAATAATTCCATTAAGTTAGAGGCCGAAAATTTGATTCAGGTGAAGTAATAGTGATGAAACCTAAAATAGCAGGATTTTTGTTATTCATTTTTAGTGTCAATGCCTTTGCACAGCCAAATGTATTGCCTATGCGCGAGCGAGCGACGCTTATTAATCAGATATTAGATGATAGGTTACAAAACTTATTACCAAGCTTGATGCGCCGTGAAGGCATCGATATGTGGGTCTTAATATCACGAGAATATAATGAAGATCCGATTCTAAAAACCATGCTGCCGGCTAACTGGCTGTCGGCCAGAAGACGCACAATTCTAGTACTTTTTGATCCCGGCGAAGGTAAACCAATCGAACGGTTAGCCGTTGCAAGGTATGCGGTGGACAGTCTATTTAAAAAATCTTGGGATAAAGAAAAACAACCTAATCAATGGGACAGCCTTGTCAAATTGATCAAACAAAAACAACCCAAGAAAGTGGCGATTAATAAATCCGAACATTTTGCATTAGCAGACGGAATTACCGCCACAGAATACGAGGAGTTTAGTCAAGCGTTAGGAAAGCAAAGTAGCACTGGGCTTGTATCGTCGGAAAAGCTGGCCATTGCTTGGTTAGAAACCCGTAGCGAAATGGAAATGCAACTATACCCTAATTTAATTAAGTTAGGACATCAGGTAATAGCCCAAGCATTTTCCAATCACGTTGTTAAGCCGGGCGTAACGACTACTGATGATGTTGTGTGGTGGCTCAGGGAAAGGGTCTTAGATTTAAGGTTACAAACTTGGTTTCATCCCACTGTTTCATTGCAGCGTTCAAACGTTGATAAATTTGATCATTTAGCGGCATTTAGTAAACGTCCTGATGCACAAATTATTATGCCTGGCGATCTATTACATATGGACTTTGGTTTAACTTATTTACGCCTTAATTCAGATCAGCAGCAACATGCTTATGTGCTTAAACCAAATGAAACAGATGCGCCAGAGTATCTAAAAAAAGCCTTGGCCAATGCTAATCGACTACAAGATATTTTTATTGCTAACTTTAAACAGGGCCGCACCGGTAACGAAGTGTTACAAATATCTCGCCAACAAGCGGTAAAAGAAGGCATAAAACCTTCAATTTATACCCATCCTATCGGTTATCATGGACATGCTGCAGGTACTACTTTAGGCATGTGGGATTCCCAAGGTGGGGTGCCCATTCAAGGAGACTACCCATTACATTTCAACACGGCTTATTCCATTGAACTCAATGCCGCGACTTTTATCCCAGAGTGGAAAAAAGAAATCCGTATCATGCTTGAAGAAGAAGCTTACTTTGACCAATCTGGTGTTAATTATCTTGATGGTCGGCAAACTCAATTTCACTTAATAAAATCAGAATAAAGAGACAGATAATGAATAGAAAACGCCTTACTCTTGCCATCGCGTTGTCACTGGGACTCGTTGCTTGTAATCAGTCAAATACAGCACAAACACAAAACACAGAAAAAACTAGTGTTACAGCAAGCGTATCCGAGTCTGAGAAAGCCAATGCGCTATTTAAAGCATATTTTGCTGAAAGTATGCAGATGAATCCTATTTATGCGACTTACGTAGGGGTAAACGATTATAACGACCGATTTAGCCCGCCAATCAATGCGCAAAACCTTGCTTTGTCTTTGGCTTTTGAAGAAAAATATTTAGCCAAGATAAAAGACATAGATGCATCAGCTCTAAATGGGCAAGACTTATTAAGTTATGAAATATTTTTACGCGACAGAGAAATAGCCATAAAAGGCGCACAATTTCCTGGACATCTTGTGCCAATCCACCAAATGGGTGGCGCACATACATTTTTTGCCTCTCTTGGCTCAGGTCAAAGTGCCCAGCCTTTTAACACAGCAGATGATTACCGTAATTTTATCAGTAGAGCAGACGGTTTTGCGACTTACATGGATAGCGCGATAGTGGCCATGAAAGAAGGCATAGAGAAGTCTATTGTGTTACCTAAACCTTTGATTGAAAAAGTGTTACCGCAATTGCAGGTGCATATACTTGATGATGTAACCCAAAGTGTTTTTTATACTCCATTAGAAACGCTTAAAAAAAATGAAAGTATTGCAGACGCAGACAAACAACAAATTACTCAGGATTACATAGCGGCAATCAAGGATGTAATTATTCCTGCCTATTCCCGAGTGCATCAATTTATGCAGGACAGTTATTTACCAAATGGTCGCGATACCTTCGGTTTAGCTGACTTACCTAAAGGTAAAGCATGGTATGAGTATCGAATAGAAACCAATACCACCTTGCCTTTGACTGCTGAAGAAATTCACACTTTTGGTCAACAAGAAGTAGCACGTATTCTAGCTGAAATGACCAAGGTAAAAGAAACCGTTGGTTTTGCAGGTGACTTACCAGCCTTTTTTGAATTTTTGCGCACCGATGATCAATTTTTCTTTGAATCAGAGCAAGCTTTGATTGAGGGTTATACCCAAGTAAAAGAAAAAATTGATAGCCGTTTACCATTACTATTTGACGTGTTCCCTAAAGCTGATTACGAAGTAAGGGCTGTAGAGGCTTTTCGTGCAGCATCATCGGCAGGAGCAAGTTATCAAAGCCCAGCGCCAGATGGCTCTAGGCCTGGCATTTTTTATATCAATGCTTATAACTTAAAAGCCCAACCTAAATACCTGATGGAAACCTTAAGCGTGCACGAAGCCGCACCTGGTCATCATTTCCAAATAGCTATTCAACAAGAAGTCGATAGTTTGCCCGATTTTCGTAAATTTGGTGGATACACAGTATTTTCCGAAGGGTGGGCGCTATACGCAGAAAGTTTAGGTAAAGAAATGGGCTTATTTACTGACCCCTACATGTGGTACGGACGATTATCAGACGAACAACTTCGCGCCATGCGTTTAGTAGTCGATACTGGTTTGCACGCATTTGGCTGGAGTAGACAAAAAGCCATCGACTTTATGACAGACAATTCGTCTCTTGCTTTAACCGACATCGAAGCTGAAGTAGAACGTTATATTGCAATAGGCGGACAAGCTGTGAGTTACAAAGTCGGTCAACGACATATTCGTATGCTCAGAAATAAAGCGCAAGAAGCCTTAGGTGAAAAATTTGATGTGAAAAAATTCCACACCCAAATCCTGATAGATGGTGCATTGCCTATGCCCATACTTGAAGCGAAAATTGACAGATGGATTGAATCGCAAAAAAGCTAAGATTAGGCTAGGGAGCTAAACATGGACGTTTGGCTTCTTAGTAATTAAAAGTGTTTTCGTTAGACACTTTGAGTGAGCAAAGTCATCACTTTGTACTTGTTGATTGAGCTGTGATTGGGCACTTTACAATTTTGGGAAGCTATATATTTTTCGATTTAGCGTTTTGATAGCTTCAATTTACGCCACTGCAAGGGGGACAGTCCTGCTTCTTGTTTAAATGCCTTTGAAAAAGCACTTATGTCGCTGTAGCCCAGTATTTCGGATAACAGGGTGACATCCATTGAGCTGGCTGCAAGATGCCAGTATGCAGTTTTTATACGCACTTCTTTTAATATGCTTTTGAAGCTTAGATGCTTAGCTTTTAACTTTCGTTGAAGGGTGCGTTTGTTGGTGTTTAATAATCGAGCGACGTTTTCCAGGTTTATCCCCTGGATACCCAGCGTTTGTAAGATGATAGTAGTGATTTGCCGCTCGATATCATCACCATATTGTAACAGTGTTTTTGAGAGACCCTGCTCAAGGGCATGTTTGTTATCTGTTGTTAGACCCAGCAATGGGTAATTCAGATAATGACGTTTTACCACAAGACGATCATGTTCTTGATTGAATAATACCTCGCAGCCAAATAACCTTTTGTACACAGATATTTGTGAAATAGGGGCATGAGCAAATTCCAGTTGCTCTATTTTTACCGAGCCTTTAACTATGCTTTTAATCAGCTTTAAACACACGCCAAAAGAGAGTTCTTTAAATTGCCTGGCGTGGCTGACGTCTTGTGAGACACTCAAGCGCTCTATATAGGCAAATTCGCCTTCTTCATGCAGTCGCCAATACTCCGCTTGACTATGCACTGCAATGTATCGCTGGGTGCTGGTCAAGACTTCTCTTACATTTTTACAATGCAACATAAGCAAGCCAAGGCTACCTAAGGCGTGGACATTCTGGTTTATGCCAAGTCTCAGGCCAAAATCAGGGCAATTGAGTTGCTCAGCACTTAGCTCCAACAACTTAACCATGACATTGAAAGGGATCATGGTATCCGGCGCATCTAAATCTTGTCTGCTTAAACCACAGTCAGCTAAAATCGATGGTGTGTCACCTTTTAGTGCCTTCACTTGCTGTTCATAACCCGCTAGGGCGCCGCTTCTAATTAAGTACTGCTGTTTCACGTCATGGGGCAAACATTTGCTAAAGAGTGCAATATCTTGATGCAGCTGTCGTTAAATGACAAGAAGTGTTGTTTTGTTCGGGATAATCTAATCACACTGAGTGGGAAATCGCAGGTAGGTGAGCTTGAAATGAAGTACGACATAATTATAAAAGGCGGTCGCTATTTTGATGGCAGCGGCGAGTCTTCATCGTTGCAGAATGTCGCCATTAAAGATGGCAAAATCGCTTTAGTCACGGCAAAAAACATTGACCAAGCCGATTCAAAAGAGCTGATTGATGCCCAAGGTCAATGGGTAACACCGGGGTTTTTGGATACGCATACTCATTACGACTCAGAGTTAATTGTGAGCCCAGGCTTGAGCGAGTCTGTGCGCCATGGGGTAACCACTGTGTTAGTGGGAAGCTGTTCATTGAGTATGATCTGTAGCGATACCGAAGATGCTTCGGACATCTTTACCCGAGTGGAGACCGTTCCCCGTGAAAAAGTACTGCCTATTCTGCAAAAGTATAAAACATGGAGCACGCCAAAAGATTGGGTGAAGTTTATAAAGAAACAGCCAATGGGCCCTAATGTCATAAGCTTTCTTGGGCATAGTGATATGCGAGTGGGCAGTATGGGTCTGCAGCGGGCAACGGACTTGAATATCGTCCCGAGCGAATCAGAAATGCAGAGTATGGAAGGGGCTTTAAAAGAGGCCTTAGATGAAGGTTTCTTAGGTTTATCCACCATGTGTTTAAAGTGGGATAAGGTGGACGGTGACCGCGAATGGTCCAAAAGTTTGCCAAGTACTTATGCTAAATGGAAAGAGGTGTCCCGTCTAAATAAACTTGTACGTCAATATGATCGGGTTCATCAGGGGGCGCCCAATGCGGCTGCGGCTCTTCAGATAAATCAATATATGCGGGAATCCATGGGTATCTTTAAGAAGCGCTTAAAAACCACTTTGATCAGCCGTATGGATCTAAAAGGCAGTGTATTTCTAAGTAAGATCACAAATATGGCGGCCAAGGTGACAAACTTTTTTAATGGTGACTTTCGCTGGCAAGTCTTACCCACGCCTTTCACTGTCTATGCCGATGGCATTGATGTGGTCTTTTTCGAAGAATTCGGTGCCGGTGAATTAGCCTTAGATTTGAAGGATGCGGTAGAGCGAAACAATCTGCTTCAAGATGAAAAGTACCGTCGTGATTTTAGAAAATTCTACGGTGAAAAACTAAGCCCTCGGGTTTGGCAGCGAGACTTTAGTGATGCCATCATTTTAGATTGCCCCGATCAAAGCCTTGTCGGTAAAAATTTTGCTGAAGTAGCGCAGCATCATAATGTGCATGTGGTGGATTTATTCCTTGATTTAGTCGTTGAGCACGGCAAGAAACTACGCTGGGTTACAACTGTGGGTAATCACCGGAAACATGTTTTAAAAGACATGGTTAAAGATCAAAAGTCTCTCATTACTTTTAGTGATGCTGGTGCCCATATTCGTAACATGGCGTTTTATAATTTGCCATTAAGAATGCTTAAGCTGGTGAATGAAAGCATCGAAGAAGGCGAGCCAATGATGAGCATAGAAAAAGCGGTATGGAGGATGACAGGCGATCAGGCTGATTGGTTTGGCATTGATGCGGGTCACATCCGTGTTGGTGACCGTGCTGATGTGGTCATATTAGACCCAAAGGGCTTTAATCAGAACCTTGAAGATGTGCATTGGGGCGAGATGGAAAATTTTGGCCTTCAGCGTTTAGTTAATCGTAACCCAGGATTGGTCAAATACGTGCTGATCAACGGAAAAATAGCGGTGGAAAATGAAATCTTAAGATCCGAGCTTGGCCAAGCGTTGGGCTTTGGTACATTCCTGCCTGCTCGATAGTTTGCATTGCAGGTAGCATTTATGCCTAATGATTGCAGTGGAAAAATGGTCAGGCAAGCTCAGTAAAATAAAAGCAGTTAAACAAGAGCAGTAAAATTAATGAAGTTTAAAAATGTGTTGGTCACAGGTGGCTCCAGTGGTATTGGACTGGATTTAGCTAAAGCTTATGTGAAGCAAGGTGCTAATGTCGTGTTGCTTGCCCGTAATCAAAGCCGTTTAGAGGATGCTGTAAAAGCATGTACTACATTGTGTTTACGGGCTGATCAAAAAGTAATGGCATGTAGTGTTGATGTGGGCGATAGCGAAGCACTTAATCAATCGGTTCAGGATATTAAAAATAAAATAGGCACCTTGAATTTAATTATCCTAAGTGCTGGCATTGTGCAAAGTGTCAGGTTTATGGAACAAAGCGATCAAGACTTTAATGACATTATGCGCACCAATGTGGTGGGTAGTCGCGCAGTGGCGAAGGCGTTTTTACCGGATATGATCAAACAAGGAAAAGGACAGCTTTGTTTTGTTAGCTCACTAGGCGGACTAATTGCCACTTATGGATATAGTGCATACAGCGCGTCTAAGTTTGCCGTAATTGGCATGGCGGGAGCATTACGACAGGAGCTATATACCTCCGGAGTCGGAGTATCGGTCTTATGTCCGCCGGAAGTTGATACGCCCATGGTGGCCAAAGAAGCGGCGCACATTTTGCCTGAAACCCGCTTTGTGAAAAATCTGGGCGGCCTATTGAGCACCGCGTCCGTGACAAAAGCAAGCCTCAAAGGTCTAAGTAAAAACCAATTTATTATCCTGCCGGGCCTCAAGGGGAAGATGTCTTATATGCTAGCCCGTTATGTGCCAAAAACCTTTAGCTGGTTGATGCAAAAGCTCGTTGATCAGGCTAGTAAGTTTATAAAATAGAAACGGGTAGAAGTTTAAAGCAACGGGGGCAGAGTCTTCTTATCATGAGCTCATCAATTGTACATGCCTGAAAATCTGCAGGGCCCGAGACGTTGATTCATCGAATCCTCAACGGCCGGTTATGGCACAAATGACTCAGTCAGTTCTTCAGGTGCACCAAATATAGTGACTAAAAATCTCTAGATATGACTTTCTAGTGGGTAGGTTTTTGAATTCATCCATCAATTGACTAAACAGCTTGTCCTCTATTTAAGATATAGATGATTAGTGGCTAGTTGAGGAAACGTTGTGACAGACTATTTAAAAATTTGTTTTATAACTTTATCTCAAGGGTTTATTGTTTGTATTAGATGAATTCAAGAATGGTAAATTATGCTGGTTTGAGCGATTTACATTGTTCCACATAGGTTTTGGAAATCTGCTTTTATCACTTCAAAGTTGACTTTATTAGAGTCAAATCTATCTGACACCTCAGCTGAAAAGTCTCCCCCTAAAAAATAGGGGTAGCCAAGAGCATAGTTAGTCATACGATAGACCTTATCAATATTATGCTCGTGTAAGGTTACAAATCTCCTGTAGCCTGGGGTGTTGCAATGTTTAACGTGTTCGATAAGCAATAATTCTGTGATGACTATTTCCATGTTCAAATCGAGAATTTTATTCTTAAATGCATGCCTGTCAGAAATATACTGACCAGATATAAAAGCGACAGTGAGTAAAATAATAAATAGGCTTAACTTCAATATTTTCATTTTTGCATGGGTCGTGTTGTCGCGATGGCAGTCCTCTATATGTGTTTAATTATTCCACAAAGCAAGGTGCTATCCTTAATTTTTCTAGCTGAATTTATTTCATAGTATGATGAAATAAATCGGGAAAGTTTATCTCAAAATGGGTGTCTGCTTTATCTTTAGTCTAGGAATTTAAAATAGTAGTTGGCAGTCAATCCAAATATAACTGTATTCAACGGAATTTCTCTGACAGCTATTTGTTTATACTTTATGATTGTTTTACAAAACAATAAGAAAATAACTTTTATATTAAGGGTATAAAATGATCTTTAAAAAACTCATTCATTTCACTTTCCTCATAACATGTCTTACCTCTTTCGCTTATGCTGAAAATGAGCGTAAGTTAGAAGTAGACACAAAAAATCTTACAAAACACACGACAAAAATTAACGGTAAGAAAATTAGCTATACCGCGACTACTGGAACTCAACCGGTATGGGACGAAGAAGGTAATCCTACAGCCAGCTTATTTTATACTTACTATCAACGTAGTGATGTAAAAGATGGCAGCACACGCCCTTTACTCATTTCCTTTAACGGCGGTCCTGGTTCAGCTTCAGTTTGGATGCATGTTGCCTACACAGGGCCGAGGATATTGAATGTTGATGATGAAGGTTATCCATTGCAACCTTACGGTGTAAAAACCAATCCTTATTCAGTATTAGATGTAGCAGATATTGTTTTTGTAAACCCAGTTAATACCGGTTATTCCCGTGTATTGCCCGATAAAGAAGGCAAAATGCCATCAAAAGATAAACAAAAGGAAATGTTTTTCGGCGTTAACGCAGACGTGAAATACTTAGCCGATTGGATTACTACTTTTGTTTCTCGCAATGATCGCTGGCGTTCACCTAAATATTTAATTGGTGAAAGCTACGGTACCACTCGTGTTTCAGGTTTAGCGTTAGAATTACAATCACGTCAATGGATGTATGTGAATGGTGTGATTTTAGTGTCACCAACAGATATAGGCATAAAGCGTGAAGGACCAGTAAAAGCAGCAAATCGTTTACCCTATTTCGCTGCAGCGGCTTGGTATCACAATGCGTTAGAAAAGAGCCATCAAAATAAACCATTATTAACACTACTTCCTGAAGTTGAAGCATTTACCATTAATCAATATTTACCTGCATTAGCAAAAGGAGCCTTTATTAGTGAGCAAGAAAAACAATCGATCGCTCAACAAGTTGCTCAATATTCAGGTCTATCAAAACAAGAAGTTTTACGTAGCAACCTAGACATTAGTAATTCCTACTTTTGGAAAGAGTTATTGCGCGATAGAGAGTTAACAATTGGCCGATTAGATTCTAGGTATTTAGGTATAGATAAAAAAGCAACGGGTTCTAGGCCTGACTATAATGCAGAGTTAACTTCTTGGTTACACAGTTTTACGCCGGCAATAAACTATTATCTAAGAGAAGAACTTAACTACAAAACTGATATTAAATACAACATGTTTGGTAATGTTCACCCTTGGGATCGTTCAGATAATAATACCGGTGAAAATTTACGTTTAGCCATGGCTGAAAACCCCTATTTAAACGTGATGATTCAGTCTGGCTATTTTGATGGTGCGACAAATTACTTTGACGCAAAATATACTATGTGGCAATTAGATCCGAGTGGCAAAATGAAAGACCGTTTATCATTTAAAGGTTATCAAAGTGGCCATATGATGTACCTTCGCCGTGAAGATTTAAAAACATCAAATGATGATATTCGCCACTTTATGGAAAAAACCCTGCCTAATAAAGAACAAGCCGCTAAATATTAAAATAGCCCAGCTTTAGACTTACAATGAATAGTAAGAAAAAAGGGTAGCCTAAATTGGCTACCCTTTTTTTAGGTGATGATGGATATAATTAATCAAGGGAGCAATATACCTAAGTTTAGACTATTGATTAAAAACCTCAGGATACAACTCTCTAGCAGGTCGGTTTTTGAACTCATCCAGTAATTCAGCGAACAGCTTACCCTTTATCATTCCATCAAGTGAGGCGAATACTTCTTCTACATTATGGTCTAGTGCACGACAACAATCTTGATAGAGGCTGATCAGTTGGGGCAAACTAATTTGATGTTGTTTTTGCAATTTGTTATCTGCCAAGACAAAAAAGTACGCGCTGCCCCAATAAGCAGCAGGGTATTGCTTATTGTCCATCAGCCTTGTGGCAATAGACTTTGCCGTTAAGTCACTGTTAAACCAACGTAAGTGAACAGTGATTTTTTTATGATAATTCTCAGCTAAATCACCTTTTAATACCCCTGCTTGCGCCATAATTTGGTATTGCATATAACTGGCAAAACCTTCTGATAACCAACGGTATTCTGGGCCTAAGTATGGCAGCGCCATATGGGCTAATTCATGATAAATAGTCCAGTCATCGACAAATTTTGTCAGACCAAAACGAGCATCAACATGAAAATGTACGCTGCCTTTTCCATCTCGCCTTGTGTAGGCCCAAGGCACAGGTTGATTGGACTTTCTAGGGTACAGATGTAATGAAAGAGGAGTGGGTAAATGCCTAACGTAGCGCGTGTGGCATTCACGCCTTGGGTTAACCAACTCTCTAGTAATGTGGCGTGATCTTCTTTAAAGGCAGATAAACCATGCACACTAAATTGGTCTTCTGTGACCGCGCTGCAGTGCAGTGGATAAAACACTAACAATAAACAGATATTTAGTTTAAGCCATGTTTGTGCAAAATAATCGGTCATGTTTGGTTATAAGCGCAAAGTATTGTGAAAAAAATCAATCGCCATTTTGTACATCTGTAAGGCTATGGCTGCATCGTACCTGTCGCCTTCATCACGCATAAATGCATGTTGGGCGTTGACTTCATGCCAACTGAAATCGCATTCATTTTGACTCAATGTTTGATGGATCAGTAAACGACCTTCTGCTGGCACATGAGGGTCTTGTTTACCAAAAACTAACACCATAGGGCAATGAATATCGCTACTTCTGGTTAAAGAGTCATTGCCTTCATCGCAAGGTAAAGTGTTTGAATGCACATCGGTAGGGTATAAACAAAAAGCTCCGGCAACTTGTTTGTTTAATGCCGCTCTAAATGCAAGGTGCCCGCCGATACAGACTCCCATTACACCAACTTTGCCAGTGCAGTATGTTTGTTGCTGAATAAAGTCACACATAGCCTGAGTATCTGAATCATGATGCCCTAGTGGCTTAGCAAATTTATCTGCGTTGCCTTTGTCTTTACCAACATCGTCATATGCCAGCACAGTGCCCAGTGGATTCAACTCGTGGAATATTTCTGGTACTAATACTACAAAACCATGGCCAGCCAATATTTGCGCACTACGAGTGATGGGACTGGTTTGTTGAAATATCTCTGAGTAGAAGATAATAGCCGGATATTTCCCTTCTTTTGAAGGACGAAATACCGATGTACGCATTAAACCAGTTTCAGTTTGAATATCTTTGACCTGATGCTGAATAATCATGTTTTTCCTTTATGTGTCTTACAAATTCAGACCAGTGTTAACGTAGACCTGAATTAGTTAAATTCTATTGCTTGTATTTTATTAATCTGCCTACACTTAACCTACTATGAAAGTCGTATATTTCAATAATCTATGAATCCTAGGTTCGGTAAAGTTTTGGCGTTATTTTTGCCGCCTGCTTTTTGGCTCTACAGTTTCATCCTGTCGGTGATACTCAGTTAGAACAGAATGCTAAACAAATCTTTCATATTGAAGAAGTCAGTACAAGTGTAATAGATAAGCGTATTGATAATAGTTTTATCTATGCTCAAGTTTTCCAATCAAAACAAGCTTATTTATCCCATCAAAACACCGAAGTTAAGCAGCAACGCCAATTTCTTGGGGCAATAGAGCGACAAGTAGAGCATGCGTTTCGACAGTTTATGCACGAATGTCTCGCTGCTATTTGCCAGGATTACCAAGACAAGGTAACCACAACCTTCAACTCTCTGCAGAAACTAAAGCTCTCTTTTGAGTTCGATTCTATTTTAATCTCAAACCGGGTACTGGTTCACTCTCATGAATCTGACTCACAAATATCTCTTAGTTAAAAATTTTTAATCGGTAAATACCTTTTGCCAAATATTAAAACTGAATTTCAGTTAACTAATTTATTGAGAGATTTGATGGATACTTTAATTATTTTATTGCATGTGATGAAGCCTTGGTTGAGCTTTTTGGCTTTTATTTACCTATGTATAAAAATGACAGGCTGGGCTAAAAACAGGAAAGCAGGGGCTATCGCCTTTGGCTTGTTCTTTCAAATGATCCTGCCTGATCCTTGTGCTCAAAGCACAATAGAAGCAGTGGTAGAGCGAAAGCAGGAAGTGAAAAAACAACAAGAAGGCAATAAAACGCCGAAAGACGAGAATGACACGCTGGACTTACCCTAGTTCTTTTACTTCTAAATTAGGCTTTCTTGGTGGCTTTTCTATCGACGCAAAACTGATAGATTAGCCGCTAATTAAAATGAATAAGATTTAAGGCATGTTATGTTTGAAGTAAATGAGTATTTTGAAGGCAAAGTGAAGTCTATCGCGTTTGATACTGACACCTTGCCTGCAACTATTGGTGTAATGGCCGCGGGTGATTATGAGTTTGGTACTAGTCAGTTTGAAACTATGAAAGTTGTTAGTGGAGCGCTAATTGTACAATTGCCTGGTAGCGAACAATGGCAAACATTTGGGCAAGATGAACAGTTTACGGTTGAGGCGAATCAAAGCTTCAAAGTGCAAGTCAAAAGTAATACTGTTTATTTATGTACCTATGGTTAATCGTTTGCTAAGTCATGAATAAAACAGTCAAAAAATTAGACAATAATGTAGTCAAAGCATTAACGATTGCCTGCGAAATGGCTAAACAAGATACAGTTGGTTTTGAGTGGTTAACCCACTCTGCCAACTATTCCAATTTCCCAGCAAGTTTAGTGATCACTTGTGTATTGGACAATCAACAATCATTAGACACTATGTTAGCTAGTCAAGATGATGAAAGGGTGCGTAAACTCATTCAAAAGCAGTTATTAAAAGCCGGTATTTTATTAAAAGATGTACGTAGACACGTCTTTTTTGACACCGAGCAAGCCTGCATGTCTCAAAATGGTGGAGATTGGACGTCAAGGCTTAGAAAAAATTAATCTGCTTTTAGCACTTGAGTATCCGCACCAGCTAACCTAGTTTTCAATTGGTAATAACAGACATCTAAGTTGCCATTGCCTTTAAAATGAAAGAACTCGTTGTCTAATGTTTTAGCGCTAGCTAACCGCTTGGCTACTTGCGTTGAGTTTTGGTGTTGAATTTCAATGTGCAGTCTCTTTTGTGGGCTGATATCCTTTGCTAGTTTTGCCCAGAGTATTTTGCTGCGTTTAGTCTCATCTTCGATTACACCACTGGCATTATTCATATTGGCCCGTTGTAGTGCTTGTAATGCTGGCATGCCATAAATTACACGGCCAATGGTGCTCATATTTCTATCTAAATGGCGGGTAGCTTGACCAATCACTATATAAAACTCGGTACTGGCTGAGTCGGCGTCAACACCTCTGGCAAATGCCACTGCTCCAGGACAATGTAACAGCCATTGTTGTTTGGCTTGAAGATCTTGTCCTGCAGCAAAACCATTTAAGTAGCCGGTTTGTGGGGCAATAAAATCGGGGGATTGCACTAGCTTAAAGTTTGAATCTAATGGGATAGGGCGGCTAAACTCAGCTTTTAATAGTGCCTTTTTTTTACTTGGCTTTTGTTCCGACATGTCACCTGCTTGTGCGACAAAGCCATCTATCACCCGATAAAAATCTAAACCATCGTAAAACCCTTCTGCTACCAGTGCTTTAAATCGCGCTACATGTTTTGGCGCCATAAATGGTGCAAGTTCGATGATGACAGTACCCGTTTCGAGTTCAATATAGATGAGGTCTTCAGATACTGGAGCACGCCATTCTTGTTGGGCGTGAATGCAAAACGTTGTTAATAACAGCAAAAAAACACAAGCAAGTCGGGTTGTCATAGTGTGGCCTTTTCAATTAGGTTTAGGTCAAAAAATTAGTTTATCTAGTGCAGCTTGCCTTTCAGCTTCAGTTAAAATACCCACGAAAGGGGTCTGCCTGCGGTATTTTTGAATGGTGGCTGAATTTTCTAATAATGTTTGCAAAAAAATCTCGGGTTGGTCGATATATTCCATTAGACTTGTCCAAAATAAATAACTGCCATAAGCCATTTTACCTGATTCATAGCGGCTTGATATGGTCTCCAGAACTTGTGGAATATAGCCGTGATTGGCAATCAATTTTTCTGCCATCGCCTCATGTAAACACAAAATTTGTTTGTCGATATTTTCTTGTTGTGCGTTTTTAGGGCGTTCTCTTTGGCGGTTTCTCGAACCTTGATAACTCATTATTAATTACGTAACAATGGCGCTAACATTGATTCTAGTCCATTTACTTTAACTTCATGCATCAAAGCTAATTGCTGACCTAATTTACCTTCTGGAAAACCTTTATTGTTAAACCAGACTAAGTAGGGTTCGGGTAAATGTAGTAGTTTCCTTCCGGCATATTTACCGAAGGGCATAGTTTGGTTTATGGCATCTAGTAGGGCTTGGTTATCCAATTTTTGTCTCGCTATCATGGTTGTTTTGCTGGGTGTCCCACAATTTTTTGTAAGCGCCATTTATGGCTAATAATTGACTGTGGCTGCCTTGTTCGAGAATCTTTCCTTGACCCATCACCACTATTTTATCTGCGTCAACTATGGTCGACAACCTGTGTGCTATCACCAAACTTGTATGGCCTTGGGATATTTCTTTAAGTGCGGTCAAAATAGCTTGTTCAGATTGGCTGTCGAGAGAAGACGTGGCTTCGTCAAATACCATAATAGGTGGTCGTTTTAATATTGTTCTGGCAATGGCTACTCGCTGTTTTTCACCGCCGGATAACTTAAGGCCTCGTTCGCCGACTGCTGTTTTTTCGCCGTCAGGTAGTGAAATGATAAACTGTCTTAAATGAGCTAAGTCGATGGCTTGTTGTACTTCTGTATCTGTCGCATCGGGCCTTCCATAACGAATGTTTTCCAAAATGGTGTCGTTGAATAACACGGTATCTTGCGGAACGATGCCTATGGCTTTGCGCAATGAGTGCTGATTGACCTGACTAATATCTTGCCCGTCGATGCTTATACTGCCGTTGCTAGCATCGTAAAAACGGAATAACAATTTTACTAAGGTTGACTTGCCTGAGCCACTTTCGCCAACCACTGCTACTTTTTGCCCAGGCAGAATATCAAAACTAATGTCCTGTAAAATGATGCGATCGGGGCGATAGCTAAATTGCACTTGGTTAAAGGTTATTTTTCCTTGGCTGATAACTAACTCTTTGGCACTTTCATCAATTGGCACTTTAGGTTGTTTATCTAACAGGTTAAAAAGGTTTTCTATATTAGCTAATGAACCGCGTATTTCTCGATATACAAAACCGAGGAAATTTAGCGGCATAAATATCTGCATAGTGAAGGCATTGATTAATACAAAGTCGCCAATGGTCATACTACCCTGGGCGACGTTATATGCAGCTAACGCCATCATACTGGTCATTGCTATGGCAATAATCGACGCCTGACCGCCGTTTAATGCGAACAATGATAGGCGGTTCTTACGCCTTGCTGTTTCCCAGTTTGCTAAGTCATGATCGTATCTGTTTGCTTCGTAGTGTTCGTTGTTAAAATATTTAACGGTTTCGTAGTTCAGTAAACTATCTATGGCTCTTGAACTGCTGCTCGAATCGGCTTTGTTTACCTCTCGTACATACTTTGTGCGCCAATCTGTTGCTTTGACTGAAAAGCTCACATAAGTGATAACCGAAAGCAAAATAATCAGTGCAAAACTTATCCCGTAATTGTAGAACAACACCCCTACAACTACGGCGATTTCAAATAGTGTTGGGCCAATATTGAACACTAAAAAACGCATTAAAAAACTGATGCCGCTAGTGCCGCGTTCTATGTCTCTGGATAAACCACCTGTTTGCCTATTGAGATGGAAATCTAAATCTAAATTATGTAAGTGGCGAAATACTTGTAAACCTAAACGGCGCATAGCTCGTTCAGTCACGCGACCAAATAGTGTATCTCTAATCTCACCAAACAACACATTTGCCAAACGTAATAACCCATAGGCTGCTACTAAGCCAAAAGGCACCAGTATTAGTGCGTTAGCTGAAGGATCAACATTTAACTCATCAACAGTATATTTAAGAATAAATGGCAGATATATGCTGGCTGTTTTGGCGGCAATGAGGCAAAGAAGGGCGAGGCCTACCCTGAGTTTAAATTCAGTTAAATACGGCCATAACTGGGAAAATATACGCCAGTTAATAGGCGTGTCGTCATTAATGGGGTAACGATTAGGGCGCATGGTTGAGTGTATTACCTTTGGTGTTTAATCTAGACTTTGGCTTAGATTTTAGTCAATGATGCAGCGATTTCGCCCTTGTTCCTTAGCTTTAAAAAGGTTGGTATCTGCTTTTGTGATTGCTTGGTTAATCGTATCAGATGAAGCAATTTGATGTAATCCGATACTAACAGTAACGCTAAAGGTTTTGTTATCTTGATTGTATTGTGTTTCTTCAATTTTGCTGCGGAGCTTTTCGGCTAATAACATTGCTTGGCTCCCATTGGTTTCAGGTAATAAAAATAAGTATTCCTCGCCGCCCCATCTTGCCAAGGAGTCTTGCTTGCGAAGTCCAGATTTAAAGATATCCCCTAAACCTTTAATTATTTCATCGCCTTTATCATGTCCATATTGGTCATTAACTATCTTAAAATGGTCAATGTCACACATCATCACCGTTAAGTTGTTTTTATAACGTTGACTGCGGTCGAATTCTTGCTGAAGCTTTTCCTGCATCCCTCTGCGGTTTAATAGACCAGATAGGGGATCACGCATTGCCTGTTTCTCGAATTTTCGACTCATCTCTTGGATCCGATAAAATGAGGTTTGCCTTACATACTCGTAGAAAGCAAATAGGCATGAAACAGTTAAAAATGAATAGATTAATCTAGATTTAAACGCATAAGTGTACGAAGTACCAAGCCATTCATCATTCGGGTAAAACATCAAAACGCTAATAACCAAAACAAATAAACCAATATTTCGCGTGCCTTTACGCATTCCACCAAAAAATAATGCTACAGGTGGCACAATATAAATCCATAGGGGACCTGTGCCATTTACTCCTCCGGTATACACTAGGTAAACCATAAGCAACATAAGTGAGGAAGTTACTATATTAGATGAGAATTTATAGGGGTTGGTGATACGCTTTGAACGCAGAATTAGATGTGAGCTAAAGAACAATAGACAAGCTATTATTAAGACAGCGCCAAGCAATCTATCTTGCCTGATAAATGCGCTAACCCCCATTAGAAAAGTAATACTGTAACCAATAAAACTAAACAAATTTGCTACAAAAATTTGTTGATTCGATTCTGGATCATTGGTTTGCACCACGCCAGTATTTAAATAATTGTAAACAAACTTCTTAAAATCCATAAACGCTGTCTAATTATTCGGCAATGCCGCAATATCCTTTTCAATTTGTTCAGCCAAACTGGTCACTAACAACCTCAATTGTTTAACAGCCTGAGCATATCCATCTTGTTTTAATTCAGACTCAAAAAAGAAGGTATGACTTGCTACGCCATGTTTATTCTTTTTTTCTGCTAGTGCATTAGTTGCTGACAACCAATAACGCCCAGAACTAACAACCGATGATTTGTCTGTAGCGTGGAAGTGGGCCAATTTAACACTAATTGATGTAGCCGCATCTATTGCCTCTGGTGCCGACAAGGCTACATAATTTCGTTGGCCCGTGGCATTTAAATCTTGTAATAAAGCTTGGTAAAAAGAGGTCTGCAAGTTTTCCGCCCATACGTCTTGTCTTGAGTAATAAAGTTGGTTTTGCTCAACTTGCATTACTAGGCTTGTTTGACGTAAATATTCAGCAACATCCAATAACTGTAAAACCACTATTGGTTTTTCTTTGTTCATGTTGTCAGATAGGTTTTTTTCTGGCGTATGTAATAAATAGTAACGAACACTTAATGATTTAGAAGTACAACCAATCAACAACGCCATACAAAAACAAATTGCTAATAATTTCATATTAATTTGATGCTCCTTCATTGTTTGCTGGTTTCGCTTTTGGAGTGAATTGTGGGCCATCACCATCAGTAAAAATCAAGCTGTTTGGTGTGCTATTTAGCTGTAATAGCAAAGGCTGCAATTCTTGAAGTGTTTGTTGCAATGATTGCATAGTCTGATTAAGTTCTTTGTAGGTTTGAGAGCCGGCTGAAAAATCCTGAGTTAAATTCGACAAATTTTCTAACGCACCAGTTAATACGCTACTCACATTATCTTCATGTACCGAAGTAAGAAGGTGATCTGCAGTCTTAGCCGTTGATTGCAATGATTCAGCGGCTTGCGCAATTTGCGACAACATATTATTGGCATTGTCAGAAATACTCTTCAGTTTAATCTCGTTAATGTTGTCTAAAATTGCAGTGACTTTGGAGGTGATTTCCGAAAACTCACCGGTAATGGTGGGGAGCACTTCGTACCCATTTAAAGTTTTAGCGTCAAAAGCAGGGGCATCAGGGTAATGTTGCAAATCAACAAATAAAGCGCCAGTTAAAAGATTGCCCGTTTTTAACGTTGCCCTTAGACCCTTTTGAATCCATAGGCTGGTTTGTTTGCGAATAAAAGCTAATCCTTCTGCATTGTCTGGTTGTTGCACTCGTCCTGGTTGAATACTGATGACCACTGGTATGTCATAACCTTGCTCTAATAAGCCATCTTGATTAGTATCCAATGAATTAATTGTCAGCACCTTACCTACCACCAGTCCTCTGTATTCAACAGGTGCGCCTATTTGCAGGCCACGTATTGTGTCTTTTACAAGGATGACATATTCAGCCCTTAATTTAAAACGCTCCTCTGATGCCGAAGCGTAAGTGGGATGAATATCAAAAAAATCACGCTCTTTAACTTGCTCGCCTAAAGGCATACCTTCTGGAATACCAAATGTAACTCCATTAGTTAGTAGGGTTTCTAAACTGCCAGTACTGACTTTTACCCCACTAGCTCCTAGTTCCATTTGCACGCCACTGATATCCCAGAACTTGGTGTTTACGGTAACAAGCTTATGATATGGCGCTTGGATAAAGGTATTGTAATACACAATTCGTTCGTCAAAATTGAAATAAATATCTTCGAACTCACCCACTTTAATGCCTTTATAAATGACGGGGTCGCCTTTTTTATAGGCGAATTCGCTTTTGCTGTTTAACGTGACATGTAGTCCTGGTGTACCAGCTGGCGTAACCGGTGGCGCTTCAAGGGCAATAAATTCTTCACTCATTTTGGGTTCTACCCCTGGTGCCATATTGATATATGGACCAGACAAAATAGTGCCTAGTCCTGATACCCCGCTGAGTGATATACGCGGAGAAACAATCCAAAATTGGTTGTCAGAATGAAGGATAGGTGCAACATTTTTATCCATTCTTGCGGTAACTAAAACACCGCTTAAATCATCAGAAAGTTCTATTTTTTTTACTACTCCAATATCCACATCTCGGGTTTTTATTTTGGTTTTACCCGCTTCTAAGCCTGTCGCAGTATTAAATTGTATGCTGATAAGTTGACCTTGATTACTCCACTGGTAATACACCATCCACATGCCAATAAAAAAAGCCACAATTGGAACAAGCCAAATTTTTGAGACTGTTCTAACAGGTTTCACTAAAGCTTCTTCAGGAAGAGTTGGTTGTGGTTGCTGATCCTGACTCATACTGTATTTTCTCCCTTGTCTAATTTTCCTGGCTTATGCCAAATAAGCCTTGAATCGAAAGACATAGCCGCAAGCATGGTGCAAATGACTACCCCACAAAACGCTAGCGCTGCATGACCTGGCAATACACTCATTATATTTCCCAATTGAATTAAGCTTACCAATACTGCCACCACAAACACATCGATCATCGACCAGCGGCCGACAAATTCGGTGAAACGATACCAAAATATTCTCTCATTGTTAGCATGAATCTGCTTAGCTTGAACCGAATAATTCAACCAACATAAAATAACAATTTTAGCTACGGGAACAAATACACTTGCGATAAAAATAATAACGGCAATGGGGTATGAACCCATTTTCCAAAGTAAAATAACACCACCCAAAATAGTGCTAGGTTCTTCACTTCCCAAAACATATGTATGCATTATCGGTAAAATGTTGGCGGGGATATATAACAGCACTGAAGTGAACAATAAAGCCCATGTTGTCTGAATGCTATGCGAGGGATTAATAGGAATATGTTGTTCTTCAATTTCGCTTTCAAACCATTTTTCAAGTTGAAATTTATCTACATACAACAGGGTAATCGTCATGGAGATGGTAAAAAACAAGTAGGCGTAAAATGATAATCCCAACCCAACATCTGCCATCGACACTATTTTAATTAAGCTGACTAATACACCAATCAAAAATATTTCAGCCATAGTCCATGGTAATAATTTAAACAGTGTTTTAATCACTAATTGAGCTTTTGCTGGGCGTACCCCTAGACTCAAAGGGACCAGCAAATACAATAAACTTATCAACACAAATGCTGGAAGTATTAGTACTGCAATCGCTTGGACGACCGCGAGTAGTGCATAGTCTTTTTCAACCAAAATCCACAAACTACCCAATATATCAATTGACTGATATTGCCCGCTTGTACTGAATGACAGAAATTCAAATGGCAGAGAGGCGAGCAAAAATATAAGAGACGTTGTGGCTAACGCTAAAATACGTTGCCTAGCGTTGTGATGGTAAACCGTTAATTGAAAACCACATCGTGGACACACAGCTGCTTGCTTATGGGTCAATACAGGCAACGTAACGCGGTAGTGACATTCATGGCACAGCATAGTGTGTGGCTTCGACATTATGGTACTAACTTCGATTGATTCACTGTGAATAGCATTATTGTTTCATAAATTTTTGACGCTTTATTAAACCTTAATTTTGTGTGAAATACAGCTTTAACTCATAGTCGAAGTCATTATACTTTTGATGCCTGCCTTCGAGCTTGCACAAATACTTCTACTGACCGCCTTATGTCTTGTTCAGTTGTCGCCCAAGAACATAAGCTAATACGGATGACCTTTTTATCCTGCCAAATTGAGCCACCGCACCAACATTCGCCAGATTGCTGGACTAAAGTTAATGTCTGTTGGGTCAGTTGTTCGCTTTCACAGCAAATGACCACTTGATTAAACACGACTTCATTTAATACTGTGAACTTATGTTTAGTTAATAGATGAGCAAATAGCTTGGCGCGCTCGTGTAATAGTTCAACCAATTCAGCTATGCCAAAACGCCCTAAGTACTTCATAGCAGCCCAAAGTTCAATGGCTCTTGCTCGTTTTGACATTTCAGGGGTATACATTAATCCATCGCGCTGTTCACTGAATTGAATATAACTGCCTTGTTGATGCAGGGCATTAGTTAACGCTTCAGCATCTTTGCACATTACAATCCCGCAATCATAGGGAGTGTTAAGTGTTTTATGGGCATCAACTGACCAAGAGTCGGCTAGTTCCATACCTTTGGTTTGATTATCAAATACATGTGAGGCTTTAGCCCATAAACCAAATGCACCGTCTATATGCACCCAAGCCTGGGCTTGTTCTGCCAACTGACACACTCGAGTAAAGTCATCAAAGGCACCTGAATTTACGTTACCTGCTTGTAACACCAAAATACAACTAGGGTCTAAAGCAGGCAATTGTTCGACTATCATCCGACCTTGCTCATCACATTCAACCCATTCAATCGATGCCTGTCCAAAGCCCAATAAACTGATGGCTTTAGCCACTGTTCCGTGAGTTTGTCTGCCGAGTATTAAGCGTAGTTTCGGCGCAGAAAACAGCCCTTGTTGATTCACATCCCAGCCCATCTTTTGCAACTGACGAAACCTAGCTGCAGCGAGCCCGGATAAAGTCGCGATAGATGTACCGCTGACAAAACCGGCCACAGTTTGCTCTGGTAACTTGAAAAGTTGATTAAGCCAAGTTTGGCAAACACTCTCCAATTTAGAGGCGATAGGGGACATAACATATAAAGCAGCATTTTGATCCCAGACGTCTGCCAACCATTTTGTGGCCAAAGTGACGGGCAGGGCATTACCATTCACAAATCCAAAATAACGACCACCAGTTTGAGCTACGGTATTGGCCGAGCCTACCGTGTCGAGTAACGCCAACAATAAAGCAGGATCGCAGCTTGCGTTAGGCAAGGACTCTTCAAATACTGAGAGCTTTTCAATGTTTGCTTGGTCGGGAAATACCCGTTGTTTTGGCTGCTGAACTATATAATCAAACGCAGCTTGTTGTGCCTGTTTAAGCAATGCTTTGCTGTTTTGTTGCTCAAACAACCGCTCTTGTAATTTATTCATTATTACTCCTTTAATTCAGGGTTTATTATTATGTTTCCTGATGAGTACTGACAGACACAGATCATGTTTTCTCAAGCTATACAGTTTAAAAATTTAGACAAAACCAAAGATGCGGACAATTACCTTTACATCAGCAGAGTCAGTTAGATTGCCAATTTCTCTTTTCACTGAACAATATTTAGGTTATCAACGTTATATATAAATGATACAAAAAATTAACAACAGTGGGACAATTATGAAGAAAACGATAATAAGTGCTGCTATTGCTTCAGTATTTTTACTGGGTGCATGTAGTAAGCAGGGCGAATTAGAACAAACAAACATGGCTGAGAAAACCGCCAATGCACAGGCCGTTAAAGGTGATGCTGAATTGGGTAGCTTCGGTGTTGAACTTGACGCTAGAGATGAGTCCATTAAACCAGGTGATGACTTTTTCCAATATGCGGGTGGTACCTGGTACAAAAACTTCGAAATTCCAAGCGACAAAACCCGTTATGGAGCCTTTGATAAATTGGCCGAACGTAGTGAAACACAAATTAAAGAATTGATTGAAGACATTAGCCAAGGCACAAATCTAAATCCTGAACAGCAAATGGTCGCAGATTTTTATACTGCTTATATGGACACTGAATCGGCTAATGCTAAAGGTCTTGCACCTATTGCTCCAGTACTCGAAAAAATTAGTAAAATAGATAATAAAAAGGCCTTAACGGCTGCTTTTGGTAGTGCATGGTTGGACGGTTCAATTAGTCCTATTAATGGAGGAATGTGGTTTAACCGCTTAGATCCCGATCAGTATCAAATGTCGATTGGTGTGAGTGGACTTGGTTTACCAGACCGCTCTTATTATCTCGAAGAAACAGAACGCTTTGTTGAAATTCGCCTTGCTTATGTGGCGCATATCGAACAAATGTTAAGCTTTGCTAAGGTTGAAGGCGCTGCAGAAAAGGCTCAGCAGATTCTTGCGTTAGAAACTAAAATAGCTGAAGTACAATGGCCTCGTGAAAAACGTCGCGACAGAGACCTTTCGCTTAATCAAATTGAGCGGGAATATTTAACTGATGAATACAACGGTTTTGATTGGGACACCTACCTTGCCCAGACAGGATATAAAATTCCTCATCTAAATATCTCTCAACCACAGCCTGTTAAGGACGTGATTAGGGTGATTAAGCAAGAGCCTCTCGACGTGTGGAAGGATTATATGACTTACCATACTATTTCTAATCACGCGTCGCTTTTGTCTGATGAAGTTTTCACCACTAACTTTGAGTTTTTTGGTAAGACCTTAAATGGTCAACAAGAGCCTCGCCCTCGTTGGAAAAGAGCGATTGCTGCAATGTCTGGCACTCAATCACTTGGCTTTGCTATTGGTAAAACCTATGTTGAGAAACATTTCCCTGCTAGCTCAAAATCGCAAATGGCCGATCTAGTTAAAAACCTTCGTACCGCATTAGGTGAACGAATTAATGGTTTAGATTGGATGGGTGAAGAAACCAAAGTTAACGCTCAAGCTAAACTTGCCGCGTTTGTACCCAAAATTGGTTACCCAGATGAATGGCAAGATTTTACTGGTTTAGAGATTAAAGCCGACGACTTGTTAGGCAATGTTATACGTATGCGCGAATTTTTCCGCGCAGACAGTGCCAGTAAAGAGTTACAAAAAACTGATAGAAACCGCTGGGGAATGGCGCCGCAAAGAGTCAATGCCTATTACAATAGCTCGTTTAACGAAATTGTTTTCCCAGCTGCAATATTACAACCGCCTTTCTTTGATCCTAACGCAGATCCCGCCGTTAACTATGGTGGTATAGGTGCAGTCATTGGCCACGAAATGGGCCATGGCTTTGATGATCAAGGTTCTAAGTCTGATGCCAATGGTATTCAACAAAACTGGTGGACTGATCAGGACAGAGCGGCGTTTGAAGTCAAAGCCGATGCACTCGCTGCACAATACAGTGCGTATGAGCCTATTGAAGGAAACTTTGTTAATGGTCGTAATAGCCTTGGTGAAAACATTGGTGACGTTGGTGGTTTATCAATGGCTTACCACGCTTATAAACTGAGTTTAAATGGTAAGGAAGCGCCGGTAATTGATGGCGTGACAGGTGACCAACGGTTCTTCTTAGCTTGGGCGCAGGTTTGGCGTGAAAAACGCACTGAACAAAGCATGATGTCGCAGCTAAAAGGCGGGACTCATGCGCCGGGTCGTTACCGTGCTTTGGCTCCACGTAATCATGACGCCTGGTATGCAGCGTTTAACGTGCAGCCTGAAGATGCACTTTATTTAGCACCTGAAGATCGTGTGCGTATTTGGTAAATTTTCAGAAATAAGACAAAAAAAACGGGCGCTGAATGCGCCCGTTTTTATTTTTAGTATTTGTTAAGCTTTGGTTGGTGTTACCAAGTACTTCTCACCGGTCTTTTTAGCATTGTATTTGAGAACAGTTTGCGGTTGCAAAACTTCTTCTAAGCTAAGCTCTTCAGTAAAAGTAGAGGCAAAAGTAGTATTGATTTCATCTGCTACTCTTTTATGTAATTGACCCACTTGTTGTGGCTGCAATTTACCTAAGAAACGCATTAATAACCATCCACCTATGCCCCATGTCATACCATATGCACGGTTAAGCACTGTGGGTGAAAAGTCTAAACCACCATAGATGTAAACTTGTTTATTAGCTTCTGAGCCATAGGTATTAAAGCCTACTGCATCTTTACTGCCTACTGCTTCCATCGCAGTTAAAATATCGCTAACTAAATCACCACCACCAATAGCATCAAATGCAAGAGTGGCACCTGTTTCTTCTATCGCTTTATACAAATCAACTTTAAAGGTTGGGCTAGACGAATCACAAATATGTGTGGCGCCTATCTCTTTTAAAATGTCTGTTTGTTGTTGATTACGCACAACATTCACTAACGGTACATTTTCAGCTAGGCAGATTTTGTTGAGCATTTGACCCAATGCTGAGGCCGCAGCGGTATGTACCAATCCAGAATGACCTTCCATACGCATTGTTTCGACCATACCTAACGCTGTTAGCGGGTTCACAAACGATGATGCCGCTTGTTTAGCTGTGGTGTCTTCGTTATGCACAATACAAGCTTGCATAGGAACGCAACAATATTCGCTATATACCGCGCCTGATAAAACACCCACTGTTTTACCCATTAACGCTTTTGCTGCTGGGTGATCACCCGTTGCCACTACAGTACCAGCACCTTCATTACCAATAGGTAATTCTTGGTCCAAACGAGATTTAATACGTGGCAACATGCCTTTGTGCACAGGTGCAGTCATCATTTTTTTGTCGGCGTCATAGCTTGCTTCAGCCAAATTAGCTGGACCGAACATTGGCCACATATCAGATGGATTGATAGGTGCGGCTTCTATACGAACAATGACGTCATGAGCTTTAGGTGTCGGTACGTCGAGTTCTTTCAAGGACATTTCAAGTTGCCCTGCAGATGTGATCAGGGTAAAAAGTTGTTTTGATTTATTCACTGTTATTCATTCTCCACTAAGATAAAAATAATCTACAACTCAACGCATTTTAAGTGAATGGCTCAGTTGTTTATTCAGGTCAGTTATTACAGGTGCCTTATGCCTTGTATTACTAATTATATTATGAGTTCAACATTAACCTAAACCAAGGTGCTGCATCATTTTATTAGTGAACATATCTGGATAATTGAGATGTATGTTGAGTGTAAATTGGATCGCTAGATAGTGGCATTCCACTATTGGCTTCTGCCCAGTGCTGGGTGATAATAGACAAATGTTTTTTCTAGGTTTCGTCATGCGTTTATATGTTCTGTTTTTCATTGCGTTGTTAGGTTTTTTCTCCGCGTCTTCAATCGGACAGGAGGTCATGCGCACCTCGGTTTCCGAAGAGTTTATGGATGGGTTACAGGCTAAATATCTAAGAAACATTGCTAGTCATATGAAAATGAAAATTGAAATATTCCCGATGCCCTTTGCCAGAAGATTAAGGGAATTTCGTCAAGGCAATTTAGATTTATTGGTTGGCTTACAGCGTGAGAATGATCAAGAAGACGAAGTGGTGTATATCAACCCAAGTTATGAAACCTTAAGGCATACTTTTTTTATCGGTAAAGACAATTTGGATAAGTTGCAAAGTTTTAACGATTTAAAAAAGTTGAGTATTGGTGTTACTCGACACGCTAGATATTTTGAGCAGTTTAATTTAGAGCCCGACTTGGTAATGGTTCCCGTTTCCACTCTTAGACAAAAAGTCGAGTTGTTAAAGAACGGTAGGATTAGCACTTTTGTTCACTTTCAAGAAAGTGCTTTACCACTTATTAACAAGATGGGACTGCAGAATGAAATTGTTTTAGCGGATTATCAGCCCATAGAAGTGAATAACTATTATGTGACCATAAGTCGAAATTCGGCGCTTATTAATAAAATACATCTCGTTGAGACCGCGGTTAGAGAGGCTATCGCTAATCATGAGTTTGCCACTATTCGCCGGCAGCACTATGCGTCTCTACCAGGCTCACAATGAGTAAGTTTTGGGTAGGTAATGTTATGCAGCTTCAAGAATCAGGTGGCTTGTGTTGTGTTTTTATTTTGCCTGTAAACCCGATTGACTGGCCTTTAGAATTTCGTTAACCTCTCGCCAATGCATGCCGAAAAACCAATCTTCATAATAGCTGCGCCAAGATCTGGCAGCACATTGCTCTTCGAGACACTTATGCGCCATAAACAATTATGGTCATTTGGCGATGAAGGTCATGCGTGGATTGAGAAATATCCTCACTTGAGACCTGTACGTGGCGGTGTGGCGTCTAATCGACTAACGAGTGACAATCTGAATGCCAATCTAATCGAACAATTAAAGTTAGATATGTTACATGGCATGATTGACTCACAAGGTCAGCGTATTAATTCTGATGTCGGGGCGATAAGGCTACTGGAAAAAACACCTAAGAACTGCTTACGTATACCTTTCATCGATACCATCTATCCTGATGCTCGCTATATCTATTTGTACCGAGATCCCAAAGACAGTATCAGTAGTATTGTGGAAGGTTGGCGTCATCAACGTTTTGTGACTTATGGGGATGTTAGAATGGCACATGGAAGGTGGTGTTTTCTTCGACCTCCTAGGTGGCATGAAATGCTTAATCAGCCTATACACGAAATCGCTGCATTTCAGTGGAAGTCTTGCCAAGATATAATTCTCAATGATTTAGATGTTATTCAACCCGAACGTTGGACTGTCTGTTCTTTTGACGAGTTTGTTGGCAATCCAAAGGCAACGATTAGCAGATTACAACGTTTTTGTGAGTTGGATACTGATGCCGCTTTAGAAGAATATTGTGCAGCGCCTTTACCGCCATCAAGATATACTCAAACAGCACCGGCACAGGGAAAGTGGATGCAACATCATGCAGCCATTAGCCAAATGTTTCCCTATTTGATGCCAACTATTCAGCGAATAAACGAATCTGCATCAGATGTGTGGCAATTAGACACAGACATGCCACCTGTTAATCAAAAAAACTGATGTACAAAAAAACTCGTTCGAAACGAACTTTGCCGTTGTGGCTCAGGACGCAATTTTAAATTATGTCACGGATAACTAGCCTGACAGGAAAACACTTATGAAAATGGACAGTGAATTTGTCAAATTGCCTCTTACATTCGACGTTGATCGAATGATGCAAGAGACCAGTCAATTTGAAGAAGGCGTTTGGCAGCCTCATCCAGGCAGACATGCCGGTAATTCAGCTCTTCCTCTCATTTCCTATGGTGGTCTAGATAACGATGACTTCAGTGGTCCGATGCAAGAAACTCCGCATCTTCAGAAGTGCGAATATATTAGGCAGATAACCGCTAATTTTGGTGAGGTGTTAGGCCGCTCGCGTTTAATGCGTCTTGCTGGTGGTAGTGAAGTTCCGATTCATGTTGATGCTATCTATCATTGGCACCGACATGTTCGTATTCATATTCCGATTGTGACTAACGACCAAGTGATTTTTCATTGCGGTACTCGAGAAGTGAATATGCAAGCGGGTGAATGCTGGCTGTTTGATTCTTGGCGTAATCATAAAGTTGTTAATCACAGCGAAGAAACTCGGATACACTTGGTACTCGATACTTCAGGGTCAAGCCGATTCTGGGATATCGTCGAAAATACTCTTGCTTATTACCGCAATAACGGTGATTACCCATCGCCACAACTGTTGGATTACATGCCAGGTAAACAAGCTTCCATTCTGCTGGAGAAATATAATATCACTCCGGTACTTTCTCCAGGAGAGGTTGAAGGTCTGGTAGAAGATATTATTTATGAGATGCGTGACAACCAAGCTAACGATGCGATAAAAGTCGAAGCGTTGGCAAAACAGATGTTGAGGTTTTGTAAAGACTGGCGAATGCTTTATTCACTCTTTGGTTATGAAGATAAAGGTATCCCGCAGTATCTTAGTCTGCTAAAAAACACCAAACAAACTTTGTCGAAAATGCCTTTTGATGTGCAAGTAAAAAATGGACAGCTATCCAAAACCATTTTGTTTGCTCGAGTTTTCACGGCTGCAATCAGTCCGGTTGTGAGACAAGATTTTGCGCAAGCACTTAACGGATAGATAATGAGTACTTGCACCTCTAAATTTGCAAATTAGCAGGTGGGGATAATAAGTATTACCTTAGACGTAAAAAGCTTAATTTGACAACGATGCTCAATACACTTGTTTCAATTTCTTCAAAGCTATATTGGATGAAGCCAATAGTCGCACTTTGCGCTGTGTTTAGTTTGGCAACGTTCTTTTGTTCGTTATTTGATATTGGATATCTTTCAGATGAGACATTCCTGATCCCTGCTTTAGCTGGTTTTATTTGGTCTGGGTTATTTTTCGTTCTACTAAGTGCCTTTAAAAACATCCCTGATAAACCAGATAAAAAGTACACTTTTTTGCTTAGAATCAGACATTGGTTTTTAATCTTTGGGTACAAGATATTGGCTGTTATTTTCTTGTTGATGACAGCTGCTGGGTTATACCAATCAGATTAAATTTATGATCTAATGGCGACATGAAATATATTTCCCAGAAACAACTCGAAGATAAGCTGAA